>NZ_CACSJY010000061.1:0-34481 GCF_902706155.1 Pseudomonas sp. 18058 | reverse complement strand
CGTCAGACCAGTCAACATAAAAAGTGTTGGCTGGTCTGACGCCTTCGCGGGCAAGCCTTGCTCCTACGAGGTTTTTGGGTGGTATAAGAATTCGTTACATTCCGCTGACAATAATCCCGCGATAAATTCCTGACCTGCTGCTACGTTTTATCCATGAAGGGCGCGTTTCATTTTTCCTTCACACGGGCACTTTATGCTCGGGGCATGGGTCGATTGATCAGGCCATTTTTCAGAGAGCAGTAGGGGGATTACGCAATGGATGACTATCAAGAAGAGCTGCTCGAATTTCACGCCTACGAACTGGATCAGCCTGAACCTGCTGAAGACGCTACCGAGCTGTAAGCGTCACGCGGTTTTACGGTGACTGCGGCGGAATTCGCCCGGTGTCTGGCCGCTCCAGCGTTTGAATGCACGCTGAAAAGCTTCGGCTGAGGCAAACCCCAGCAGGTAGGCGATCTCACCGAACGCCAGTTCCGTGTCGCGGATGTACGTCATTGCCAGATCACGGCGAGTGTCGTTGAGGATCGCGCGAAACTGCGTGCCTTCCTCGGTCAGTTTGCGCCGCAATGTCCAGGTCGGTAGCTTCAAGCGCGCCGCCACTTCTTCCAGGTCGGGTTCCCGGCCACCATTCAACAATGGCCCCAACAACTGCGTGATGCGTTCACGCAGGCTGCGGGTGCGGGTCAGTTGTTCCAGTTCTCGCTCACACAATTGCAGCAAGTGCCGCCAGGTGCTCGGGCAGTGTTCGGGGTTACGTTGGGCGAGGCTGGTCAGGCTCAGGCGCAATTGATTGCGCTCGGCGCCGAACTGAATCGGGCTATCGCCCAGCACGCTGTAAGCATCGCGATAATCCGGTTCGTCGAATTCGATTTCGATGCGCTCGGCGCGCAGCGGTTCGCGGCTGACACTGGCGAGCTGATGCAGCCACCCGGCGATAATCGAATCCACCACAAAACGGTTGTAGGCGTTGTACGGGCTGATCGAATAGAAACGCAGCCACGCGCCATTCGCGTCTTCGTGAAAACTCGATTGGCCACGATAGTTGGAGCCGTACAGCGGTTCGAAACGAATCAGGCAGCGCGCCGCTTCACGCACGGTCGGCGCTTGTGCGGCGGTGACACCGGCGAGCCCGGCCTGACTCAAGCGACTGAGCTGGCCCATACGCAAACCCAGCGCCGCATCACCGGTCAGTTGAATCGCCGCATGGCCCAAACGCATGTAGCGCGGAATCGATAACCGCGCGCCAGCCTCGGCCAATCGCGCAGCATCCAGACCGTATTGCTCGAGCAAGGGCAGCGGATCGGCGTCATGACTGCGCACGGCATCGGCGAGGCTGTGCACGAAACCCACCGATAAATCGCCCAGACGCATCGGCTGCGGTTTCATGGCTTACAACCAGACGTTCAGCAAACGTGCGCCACGGGCCTCGCCGTCGGCGAACTGTTGGCCGTTGCTGCTGAGGAAGCTCTGCCCCGAACTCAACTTGTCCCAGAACTGCCCGCGCAGGAACACGCTCATGCCGGCCAGCGCGTTGTTGGCGGGCGGTTGCGCGGTGAGGGTCAGGCGATGCCAGGCCTGACCTTCGCTGACTTCACCGGGTTTGAGGCTGACCGAACTCGGTGTACTCGAACCCTTGTAGCCGCCCCACGGTTGATCCCACACGTTGTGACCGACGACAAACGCCGGCACCGCCACCAGTTGCGCACCTTGGGCGTCGAGCTTGCGATAGTTGTCCGGATACCAGCTGTCGCTGCCAATCAGGATGCCGAGGCGCCCGGCCGGGGTGTCGACGACGTTGATGGCGTGTTGATCTTCGCCTTCAAGCACATCACGTTGATCGAAGATCGGGTGCATCTGCCGTTGTGGCTGGCCGAGCGGCACGCCGTCACGACCAAACACCACGCTGCTGTTAAACAGCGCGCCGCTACCGGGTTTGAGTTGACCGTCACGAATACTCGGCTCGGGCAGCACGATGGAACCGGCCACCAGCGTTACATGAAATTCCTTGGCCAGACCGCCGAACAGCGCCTGGTAATCCTTGGCCATCGACTTGGACTTCATGCGCAGATGCGCGTCATTCAGTCGGTTGCTGCCCTTGGCCGTCAGCCACGCACGGGCAAACAACAACGGATTGCTCGCCGCCAGCCAGTTCATCGCTTCGGTGAGCGTGGGCGCCTGATACAGCTCGTCTTTTTCGCCGCTGATCATCAGCCAGGTGCCGACGTGCTCGGGCAATACGACGATTGTCTTGTCATTCAACAAGCCTTGATCCTGCGCTTGCTGCAGATACGCGGCGAGCTTGCGGTGCAGGCGCTCGGGGCTTTGATAGTCGGTGGGGTAGAGTTCGGGCTGGATGCCCAAGAGATTGCCACGGTCGGCGGGTGTGCCTTGATCGACCGCGAGTTTGATTCGCAGATCCGACAGGTAATGTCCCGCCGGGCGGTCTGCCGCCCACATGGCGTAGGAAGCAAGGACGGCCACGAGGGCCATGGAAAATGTCAGGTACAGAAGTTTGCGCATGAATTCCAACAGAACCGGGTGCATGGTGTGACGCGGGTCGATGATACCTCAATAGTGCCGGGCGAGGGCGCAGGCACGGGGCCATGCCTGCGCCTGACACTCATTGCAGAGCGCCGACGGCGTGGTGCGAACAGGCCGCCAGGTCTTCCAGAAACGCTGCGAGAATGGGCGGCGGCGCGATGCCGCGCCGGGTGATCACGTCGAACGGCGAGACCAGTTGCAGGCTGTCCGGGGCCAATTGGTGCATCTCGCCGGTCTTGACCCATTGTCGGGCAAAATGGGCCGGCAGGAAGCCCAGGTAGGCACCGGAGATCAGCAGGATCGCCAGCGCCTCGATGTTATCCACCGTGGCCGCCGCTTTGCTCACGCCCAGGTGCTCAAGATCGTATTGCTGCATGTAACCGCGCACGACAATGCGACTCTCGGTAATCGCCTCGAGCAGTTCAGCACCTTCGGCCTGGCTGCCATACAGCGGATGCCGGCGCCCGCAATACAAGCCCAGCGCTTCCTGATACAGCGGCGTGTGCAGCAGGCCCGGCACATGGATCGGGAAATGGCCGATGGCCAAATGCAGTCTGCCGTCGAGCACGCGCTCTTCGAGTTCGGCGGGGGTGCCGACGTACACATTGAGATGCACGTCATGGCCGCGAGAAACGAAACGCTGAGTCGTACGTGGCAGCGGCGAGTCGGGGTCGGTGATGGTGGTGTCGATGATGCCGAGGTTGAGCTTGCCGCTGATGTGCTGCTTGAGCACGTCAGCGTCCATGCAGAAATTCTCCACTGCCGACAACAGGCGCTGGGTCGCTTCATGAATGGCCACGCCTTGCTCGGTCAGGCGAAAACCGCCGCGTCCGCGCTGACAAAGCTTCACCCCAAGACGGGTTTCCAGGTGCGACATCTGTTCGCTAATGGTCGACTGGCCGGCATTCAACGCCGCCTGCGCTGCGGAGAAACCGCCGCAACGAACAATCGTGGCAAACACCCTGAGCAACTTCAAATCGACATCGTGCAGCTGAATCACCTGGAACCTCCCGCGTGTGGATGCATCGGTAATGCCGATATGAGTATCTGATGTTTGGCATTTTTTCCACGAAAACCTGCGCCCATAGTCACTGCAACGACGGTCGCCTTGCAGTCCGCCGAGCCGATAACAACAAGTGGAGAGGCTTGAAATGTCCAATAACGGTTATGAATCCGGGCGCCTGAACCTGCCTTTCGTGGGGCATTGCACCTTCGGCAAATCACCGGTGTGCACCGACTGGGACGCGCTCGATGCCGATGTCGCAGTACTCGGCGTGCCCAACGATATGGGCACCCAATGGCGCTCCGGCGCACGTTTCGGGCCACGCGGTATACGCGAGGCGTCGACGCTGTTCTCCTTCGGTCACGCCGGTGCCTACGATCACGAAGATGACGTGATGTACCTGACCGCCGCCGATGTGCGCATGGTCGACGTCGGTGATGCCGACATCGTCCACACCGATATGGTCACCAGCAATCTCAACACCGAATACGCGGTGCGCAAGATCCTCGATGCCGGTGTCATGCCGGTGGTGCTTGGCGGCGATCACTCGGTGCACGCGCCGGTGATCAAGGCATTCGAAGGACGCGGGCCGATTCACATCATTCACTTCGATGCGCACCTGGATTTCGTCGATGAGCGCCACGGCGTTCGTTACGGCCATGGCAACCCGCTGCGCCGCGCCTCGGAAATGAACCACATTGTCGGTATGACCCAAATGGGCATCCGCAACGTTTCCTCGTCCAATCGTGATGACTACGAAGCGGCCCATGCGGCGGGTTCGAAGATCCTCTCGGTGCGCGACGTACGCCGCCTCGGGGTGGAAGGCGTGTTGGCGCTGATCCCGCAGAACATCAACTACTACATCACCATCGACATCGACGGTTTCGACCCGTCCATCGCCCCCGGCACCGGCACGCCGAGCCACGGCGGTTTCCTCTATTACGAAGTGCTGGAAATCATTCAGGCGCTGGCCAAACGCAGCCAAGGCAACATCGTCGGCATGGATCTGGTGGAGGTGGCGCCGGTGTATGACCCGACCGGCATGACCTCGATTCTGGCCGCGCAACTGCTGCTGAACAGCATCGGTTTCATCTTCCACGAACGGGCCAAAGTGCGCGCCGCCGACAACGTCGCTACCCCCGCCTGAGCCGTCCGGCAGAGAGAATAAACATGGACACGATCGTCAAGCAGTACCTGCAGAAATTCGGAGTATCCGAAGCAACGCAAACCTTCCTTGGCAAGGCGCAGAAGTTGTTTATCGGTGGCGCGTTTGTCGATGCCAGCGACGGGCAAACCGCTGATGTCATCGAACCGTCGACCGCCGGCCTGATCACGCGGATTCCGATGGGCACCGTCGAAGATCTCGATCGCGCAGTGCAAGCGGCGCGCGCTCAGTTCGACGGCGGTGCGTGGCGCCAGGCAAAACCGGCAGAACGCGAACGTTTGATCCAGCGTCTGGCAGATCTGATTGAGCAGAACGCCGTTGAACTGGCAGAAATCGAATCGATCGACATGGGCAAGTCCGTGGCCTTCGCCAAGGACGTCGATATTCAGGGCACCGTCGACACCCTGCGCTACTTCGCCGGGTGGGCGACCAAACTTCACGGGCGTACGGTCGAGCCTTCGCTGCCCGGCAACTATCTGGCGTATACGCGCAAAGAAGCCGTGGGCGTGGTCGGCGCAATCGTGCCGTGGAATTTCCCGCTGCAAACCATGGCCTGGAAACTCGGCGCGGCGCTGGCCGCCGGTTGCACGGTGGTGGTCAAACCGGCCGAACTGACCTCGCTGTCGGCGTTGCGTTTTGCCGAACTGGTGAAGGAAGCCGGGATCCCCGCCGGCGTCATTAACATCGTCTGCGGGCGCGGCACCGTGGTCGGCGCGGCGATGGCCACGCACCCGGGCATCGACAAATTGACCTTCACCGGCTCGACGCCAGTCGGCCGTACGGTCGGGCGTGCAGCCGTCGACGAAATGAAGCGACTGACGCTGGAACTCGGCGGAAAATCGCCAGTAATTGTTTTCGCCGATGCGGACATTCCGGCGGCGGCACAAGCGGTCGCCAATGGCGTTTTTTTCAACTCGGGACAGGTCTGTGATGCCGGCACCCGCGCTTATGTGCATCGCAGCGTCTACGAACAATTCCTCGGTGAACTGATTGCCTACACGCGCACATTGAAGATCGCCCCGGGGCTGGATCCCGACTGTTTTATCGGCCCGTTGGTCTCGGCCGTGCAACAGCAGCGCGTGCGCGATTACATCGAGACCGGCAAGCAGGAGGGCGCCGAACTGGTCTATGGCGGCCAACCGATTGAAGGCCCTGGCTTCTTTGTAGAACCGACGATTTTTGCCCATTGCCGCAACGACATGCGCATTGTTCAGGAGGAGATTTTCGGCCCGGTGCTGGTGACCGCGCCGTTCGACGATGACGAAGAAGCGCTGGCGCTGGCCAATGATTCGGCGTTCGGTCTCGCAGCGGCGCTGTATTCCAATGATCTGGGCAAGGTGCACAGCCTGATTCCGCGTTTACAGGCCGGTTCGGTTTACGCCAACGCCCACGGCACCCTCGATCCGTCGATGCCGTTCGGTGGCTACAAACAGTCCGGTTTCGGCAAGGATCTCGGCGCCGAGCAACTCGACTATCTGCTCGAAACCAAAGCGGTCTGGATCACGCTGCCCTGACCCGGCAGGCCTCAAGGAGAAAGCATTGAACAACCCCTCTCCACGGGGAGGGGCAACCCGAAAGGATGCCGTTACTTCGTCATGATCTTCCAACAATAAGAGCCCATCATGAACATAGAAGCCAAAGCCGCTCCTGGTGTGTCACTCCTCGGCGACAAACCTGTCGTCGAGGGTCATTCGATCGATTTCATTCCGGAAAACGAACGCACCGACAAGTTATCGAGTCAGGGGCCGTTCTGGTTTCTGGGCAACTTCACTTTCTTCACCATGACCATCGGTTTCGTTGGCCCGAGTGTCGGGTTGACCGCGCTCTGGACGACGCTCGCCGGCACGCTGGGCATCATGTTCGGCACACTGTTCATGGCGTTTCATGGCTCGCAAGGCCCGCACCTTGGGTTGCCGCAAATGATCCAGTCGCGGGCGCAGTTCGGTTATCGCGGGGTGATTCTGGTGCTGCTGGCGACGCTGTTTGTGTTCGCCGGTTTCAACATTGTCAATCTGGTGTTGATGATGCAGGGCATGCACACGCTGTTCGGTTTCGAGCCATGGTTGGTTGCCGTGGCAGTGACGATTCCGGCGGCGATTCTGGCGATCCTCGGCCATGACTGGATGCACCGCAGTTTCAAATGGGCGTTGTGCCTGTCGATTCCGTTGTACGGTCTGGTGACGTTGGCCGTGCTGATGGGCTGGGTGCCGGATGCGCCGCTGCCCGTGCTCGCCGCCGGGGACATCGCGCCACCGCCACTGGGGTTTAACTGGACCGGTTTCATCGCGCAGTTTGCCGCCGCCGCCAGCTACAACATCGCTTACGCGCCTTACGTCTCGGACTATTCGCGGTATCTGCCGAAGAACACCTCCAGCGGCAAGCTGATTGCCGTGGTGTTTGTCGGCGCCTCGTTGTCCGGCGCGTGGATGATTTCCGTGGGCGGCTGGCTCGCCGATCACCTGCATTCCACCGACGTGCTGGTAGCGCTCGGACAGGTTGGTAATGTGATGTCGCCACTGGTTGGCACGGCCGTGGTGGTGATCACGATTCTGGCGATCCTGCCGGTGATTGCGATGAACATCTACAGCGCCAAACTGACCACGCTGACGTGCGTCGACTCGATCAAAAAAATCCAACCAACACGCAAGGCACGGGTGCTGGCGATCACCTTCGTGATCCTCCTGCAATTGGGCGTGGCGCTGAGTATTCAAAGCACGGGCAAAGGTTTGTCGGTGCTGGGGATTTACCTGGTGGTGATGCTGTACTTCCTGGTGCCCTGGACGTCGGTCAACCTCACCGACTACTTCTTCGTGCGCAAGGGCCGCTACGCCATCCCGCACTTCTTCATGCCCAAGGGCAACATCTACGGCAGCTGGGGCCTGCGCGGCATCGCCGCGTACGCCATCGGGTTTGTCGCGATGATCCCGTTTTTCTACATCTACGACGGCGTTGAACAGCGCGAGGTGTATGTCGGCCCGCTTGCCAGAGCGCTGGGCAGCATCGACATCGCCTGGCTGGTCGGGCTGATCGTGTCGGGACTGGCGTATTACTGGTTCAGCCGTTCGATCGATCTGGCGAGTGAAGAAACCGTGATCCGCCAGATCGAAAAAAACTCTCCGCAATACACCACCGGCGACTCGCTGACGCGACGCGTGTCGCCTGCAATCAAGCCATCGACGGCCGGGAGATAAGCATGGCTACGCAAAAATACGACTACATCATCATCGGTGCCGGCTCCGCCGGTTGTGTGTTGGCCAACCGCTTGAGCGAAGACCCGGACACCTCGGTGCTGGTGCTGGAATTCGGTGGCAGCGATCGCAGTGTGGTGATCCAGATGCCGAGTGCTTTTTCGATTCCGATGAACACCAAAAAATACAACTGGCGCTATGAAACCGAACCGGAGCCATTCCTCAACGGACGGCGCATCCATTGCCCGCGCGGCAAGGTACTCGGCGGTTCTTCATCGATCAACGGGCTGGTCTACATTCGCGGTCACGCCTGCGATTTTGACGAGTGGGAATCCCTCGGTGCGCAAGGCTGGGGCTACCGCAATTGCCTGCCGTATTTCAAACGTGCCGAGCACTATGAAGCGGGCGGCGACAACTATCGCGGACAGACCGGGCCGCTGCACACCACCAACGGCAACCACATGAAAAATCCGCTGTACGGCGCGTGGGTGCAGGCCGGCGCCGAGGCGGGTTACATCAAGACCGACGACTGCAACGGCTACATGCAGGAAGGTTTCGGCGCGATGCACATGACCGTGAAAAACGGTGTGCGCTGTTCAACGGCCAACGCCTATTTGCGCCCGGCGATGGCGCGCCCGAACCTCACCGTGATCACCCACGCGATGACCCGGCAGATCCTCCTCGACGGCAAACGTGCGGTCGGCGTCAGCTATGACCACAACGGCCAGACGCATGAGGTCTATTGCCGGCGCGAAGTAGTGGTTTCGTCCGGGCCAATCGGCTCGCCGCACCTGCTGCAACGCTCCGGTATCGGCCCGGCCGACGTGCTGCGCAAGGCCGGCATCGAGGTGCGCCACGATCTGCCCGGTGTCGGTGAAAACCTGCAGGATCACGCCGAGGTCTACATCCAGTTCAGTTGCAAGGAACCGGTGACCCTCAACAGCAAAATGGATCCGCTGAGCAAATTGCTCATCGGTTTGCGCTGGCTGCTGTTCAAGGATGGCCTCGGCGCGACCAACCATTTCGAGGCTGGCGGGTTTATCCGTTCGGACAAGGGTTTGCGCTGGCCGGACATCCAGTTTCACTTCCTGCCGGCGGCCATGCGTTACGACGGCAACAAGCCGATCAAGGGTCACGGCTTCATGGTGCTCACCGGGCCGAACAAACCCAAGAGCCGCGGCTATGTGCGCGCACGCTCTGCGGATCCTTACGAGCATCCGCAGATCCAGTTCAATTACCTGCAACGCGAAGAAGACCGCGAAGGTTTCCGCCGCTGTATCCGCCTGACCCGGGAGATCATCGGCCAGAAAGCCATGGATCGTTTCCGCGACAGCGAGATCGCTCCCGGCGTTTTGGTTAACAGCGACGAAGACCTCGATGCCTTCGTTCGCGAAAACCTCGAAAGCACCTATCACCCGTGCGGCTCCTGTCGAATGGGCGAGGACGCGCTGGCGGTGGTGGACTCCGAACTGCGCGTGCACGGCCTCGATGGATTGCGCGTGATCGATTCGTCGGTGTTCCCGAGCGAGCCGAACGGCAACCTCAATGCTCCGACCATCATGCTCGCCGAACGCGCCAGTGATCTGCTGCGCGGGCGGGCGATGTTGCCGCCGTCAGAGGCGCCGGTGGGGCTGGTGCAGGATTGGGAGAACAGCCAGCGCACATCGTTGCCAGGGCGCAATGTCCGGGTTTAGCTGTTCGAGTGATCCAGCGCCGACGTAGGTGGTGTGCATTTAGATCATTAAGTTGTCAGTTACGGTCATTGAGTGATCACGGTGCGGCTCTTAGTCTGTCGAACATGACTGACGGGGGACGCAGAGCTCCCGCAACTTTTCCGTGATTGCTCGTTGTGGAGTTACCGATGACCGCCGCTCATTACCCGCACCTGTTGGCCCCGCTGGATCTGGGATTCACCACGCTGCGCAACCGTACCCTGATGGGCTCGATGCACACCGGCCTGGAAGAAAAACCGGGCGGTTTCGAGCGCATGGCGGCGTACTTCGCTGAGCGTGCGCGCGGCGGTGTTGGCCTGATGGTGACTGGCGGGATCGGCCCGAATGACGAGGGCGGCGTTTATTCTGGCGCGGCCAAGCTGACCACCGAGGAAGAAGCGCTCAAGCACCGCATCGTCACCCGCGCGGTGCACGATGCGGGCGGCAAGATCTGCATGCAGATTCTCCACGCCGGTCGTTATGCCTACAGCCCGAAACAAGTGGCACCGAGCGCGATTCAAGCGCCGATCAACCCGTTCAAGCCAAAAGAGCTGGACGAAGAGGGCATCGAAAAGCAGATCAGCGATTTCGTCACCTGCTCGGTGCTGGCGCAGACTGCCGAGTACGACGGCGTCGAAATCATGGGCTCGGAAGGTTATTTCATTAACCAGTTCCTCGCCGCGCACACCAACCACCGCACCGACCGTTGGGGCGGCAGCTACGAAAACCGTATGCGCCTGCCAGTGGAAATCGTCCGCCGTGTGCGTGAAGCGGTGGGCCCGAACTTCATCATCATTTTCCGTCTGTCGATGCTCGACCTGGTCGAGGGCGGCAGCACCTGGGATGAGATCGTCACCCTGGCCAAAGCCATTGAGCAGGCCGGCGCGACCATCATCAACACCGGCATCGGCTGGCACGAAGCGCGGATTCCGACCATCGCCACCAAAGTGCCGCGTGCCGCGTTCAGCAAGGTCACGGCCAAGCTGCGCGGATCGGTGAGCATTCCGTTGATCACCACCAACCGCATCAACACCCCGGAAATCGCCGAGCAGATTCTCGCTGAAGGCGATGCCGACATGGTCTCGATGGCGCGGCCGTTCCTCGCCGACCCGGACTTCGTCAACAAGGCTGCTGAAGGCCGCGCCGACGAAATCAACACCTGCATCGGTTGCAATCAGGCGTGCCTCGATCACACCTTCGGCGGCAAGCTGACCAGTTGCCTGGTCAACCCGCGTGCCTGCCACGAAACCGAACTCAACTATCTGCCGGTGCAGCAGATCAAGAAGATTGCCGTGGTCGGTGCTGGCCCTGCCGGTTTGTCTGCCGCGACCGTGGCCGCCGAGCGTGGCCATCAGGTGACCTTGTTCGATTCGGCCAGCGAAATCGGCGGTCAGTTCAACATCGCCAAGCGTGTGCCGGGCAAAGAAGAGTTTTTCGAAACCCTGCGCTACTTCAAGCGCAAGCTGCAAACCACCAATGTTGAGGTGTGCCTGAACACTCGCGTTGATGTGGCGAAACTGGTTGAAGGCGGCTACGACGAAATCATCCTCGCCACCGGCATCGCGCCGCGTCTGCCAGCGATTCCGGGTGTCGAGAATGCGAAAGTGTTGAGCTACATCGACGTGATCCTTGAGCGCAAACCGGTTGGCAAGCGTGTCGCGGTGATCGGCGCGGGCGGCATCGGTTTTGACGTCTCGGAATTCCTTGTTCATGAAGGCGTTGCGACCAGTCAGGATCGCGCCGCGTTCTGGAAAGAATGGGGCATCGACACGAAACTGGAAGCACGCGGTGGCGTCGCCGGGATCAAAGCGGCGCCGCATGCACCGGCGCGTGAAGTGTTCCTGTTGCAGCGCAAGAAAACCAAGGTCGGCGACGGTCTGGGTAAAACCACTGGCTGGATTCACCGTACCGGTTTGAAGAACAAGCAGGTGCAGATGCTCAACAGCGTGGAATACCTGAGCATTGATGATGACGGTCTGCACATTCGCATCGGCGAAACCGGCGAGCCGCAATTGCTTGCGGTGGACAACATCGTGATTTGCGCGGGGCAGGATCCGTTGCGTGAGCTGCACGATGGCCTGGTCGCGGCGGGGCAGAATGTGCACCTGATCGGCGGCGCGGATGTCGCGGCAGAGCTGGATGCCAAACGCGCTATCAACCAAGGCTCGCGCCTCGCCGCTGAACTGTAAAAACCCACTGTAGGAGCTGCCGCAGGCTGCGATCTTTTGATTTTGTTTTTTAACGACAAGATCAAAAGATCGCAGCCTGCGGCAGCTCCTACTAGTATGTGTTTTTTTCAGATTACGCAGTGCTCATGTTTCCCCAAGCCCCCCTCGAACCTCTTCATCTGGACTGGCTGACTTCCGCCGGCATCGAAGTGGCGATCCTGCGTCTCGACCAGATCGACCCGCTGATCAGTGGCAACAAGTGGTTCAAACTCAGCGAACACCTCAAAGCCGCCGACCGTGCGGGCGCCGAAGGCATCATCAGCCTTGGCGGTGCGCACTCCAATCATCTGCACGCGTTGGCAGCGGCCGGAAGACGCTTGGGGTTCAAAACCGTGGGACTGTTGCGCGGGCATCCGCAGGAAACGCCGACGGTGAAGGATCTGCAGGCGTTCGGCATGCACCTGCATTGGTTGGGGTTTGCCGGTTACCGGGCACGGCATGAGTCGGGGTTCTGGTTGCCATGGCGGGCGCAGTATCCAGAGTTGCATGCGGTGCCGGAGGGTGGTGGGGGATTATCGGGTGCGCTGGGTTGTGTGGCGCTTAAAGAGCAGGTCGACGCGCAATTGCATTCATTGGGCTGGAGTGATTACCACGGCTGGTGGCTGGCGTGCGGCACCGGGACGACGCTGGCGGGGCTGGTGCTTGCCGAGGCGGGGGCGCATACGGTTTATGGTGCGTTGGCGGTGCCGGAAGATCACGGTGTGGCGCCGCAGGTTGAGTCGATTCTGCGAGAAGCGGGGCGGGTGGATGCGGGGTATGAATTGATTGATGCCAGCCAAGGTGGTTTTGCCAAGGTTGATCCGGGGTTGTTGGCGTTTATTGAACAGACCGAACAGGCTAGCGGTGTGCCCTTGGAACCGCTGTATACCGGCAAAGCGCTGCTGGCCCTTAAGGAACAAATTGGGTCAGGTAAATTTTCCAGCGGCACACGACTGATCTTCATCCACACCGGCGGCCTGCAGGGCAGACGCGGTTTCCAGCCCTGACAGGTGATGTTTTTGTGGTGAGGGGATAAATCCCCTCGCCACAATGGTTTGCATTGCCCAGATAGATCCCATTGCCAGCCACAATGAATGCATTGCCACAATGAGGCCTCAGTGGGTTTACCCGCGCTTCGGCATCATCCGCAGCAACGTGTTATCCCTCACCACATAATGGTGATAGATCCCCGCCAGCGCATGCAGCCCGATCAGCCAGTAACCGATCGTGGCGATCAGCACGTGCCAGCCCTCCACCTGTTTGGCGAAGGCTTTGTCCTCACCCACCAGCAGCGGCAGATCAAAACCATAGAACATCACCTGATGCCCCTCGGCGCTGGTGATCAGCCAGCCCAGAATCGGCATGCTGATCATGAACAGGTACAACGCCCAGTGCATCAGCCGCGCCAGTACGGTTTGCCATTGTGGCGAGGCGGGGAAGATTTTCGGTGCCGGGCCGAGGCTGCGGGCGAGCAGGCGAAACCACACCAGCACGAATACGGTCAGGCCCAGCATGTAATGCACTTCGCGGATTAGCGTGCGGCCGCCGCTGCCTTTGGGGAAGAGGCCGCGCAATTCCATGCTGGCGTACACCAGCACCAGCAGCACCAACATCAGCCAATGCAGCATGACCGACACGGTGCTGTAACGCGATTCGGAACTTGTCCACGGCATACAGTGTTCCTCTCGGTTCAGGGTTTCATCGCACCGTTTCTCTGACGGCATGCCTTAACTGTAAACCCACTTGGGCATTTCTGCTTAACGAAACAAAAGTTTTAATGTGCTGTTTTTACAAAGTTATTAGTGTTTGCGGTTTGCGGACTTTAGTGCTGCGGGTGTAACCGGTTGTTGTTTATATCTTGAATCTGCACAGAGTTTGATTGGCGTTGTTTGATCCGCTAATGTTGCGGGCAGTTGTTGCTTTCAAATCGCTTGATTTAATAAGTGATGCTGTTGATAACTTGCTTAAAAGGACTTAAATATGACTTTTTGTATTCTTCTGAATCACAAACATAGTAAAAACATTGTAAAAAAAGCGATGGCAAAGCCACCGATATCTCGACCGAAGCCCGTGGGCAGCAAACCGCCAGTAACCCGACCCACCACACCTCCGGTCAAGCCACCCGTGGTTCCGGTCAAGCCGCCAGTCAAACCTGCACCGGTCAAACCGCCTGTGAAGCCGCCGGTCAAACCACCCGTGAAGCCACCTGTCACTCCGGGGACGCCTGGCACCAAACCACCGGTCAAACCAGCGCCACCGGGCACCAAACCACCCGTGAATGCCCGTCCGCCAATGCCGTGGCCTACCTTGAACATCAACATTGATCCGGTGGCACTGATTAACCTGATCAGCGCCCTCGGCAGTATTCGCCAGCCGGATGGATCGACCACACTGAGCGATGGCAGCATCGTCGATGCCGGAAAAAACAAAGTTACCCGCCCCGACGGGATCATTCAGCATGCTGACGGCCGGGTCGAGCATCCTGATGGCCGCATCGTGTGGCCGGATGACACCGTGGAATATCCAGATGGTCGTATCGTCTGGGCTGACGGCACCGAGCAACTAGCGGACGGTTCGATTCGTCATCCCGATGGATTGAAATATGATGCAGATGGCAATCCCGTTGTTGATTGAATGTTACTGTTTTGATTTAAAAGACTGTTCAGGTTTAACAGCTTGAAACCGATCAGGTGTTTAATGTGATCAATAAAAAAACCGCCAGCTTTTTATCAGTTGGCGGTTTTTTTCAATCTACCTTAATCGTTTTGCGGCATCTCACCCTTGGCCAGACGCTTGTTGATGTCGGCAATCACTTCCGGCAAATCAGTGATGGTGTCGATCATATAGTGCGGACGCGAGCTCTCGAACAGCGCGTGGATGCGCTTGCGTTCGCTGGCCAGTTCATCGCTGCCCAAGGCGCGGAAACCTTCGTAATCCAGGCCCAGCGCGTTGCCCGAGCAGATCAGCGCGACCGTCCACATCCCGGCGCGACGGCCTTCGAGGATGCCCGGCACGGTGTCGTCGATCTTCACACAGGCGCCGACGTCGTCGATGCCCAAGGCAATCACGTTGGCCAGTGCCTGAGCCGGCCAAGGGCGACCGTTCGGCACCTCGTCGGTGGCAACCACGTGGTCGGCGACGTAGCCGTTGGTGGCGGCCAGCTCGACGACTTTATCCATGACCTGCTTCGGATAACCGGAGCAGGAGCCGATCTTGATCCCTTGCTGACGCAGATTGGCGATGGTTTCCAGCGCGCCGGGAATCAGCGCCGAGTGCTCGGCGATCTTCTCGATCTGCAGCGGCATGAAGCGGTTGTAGATCGCGGTGACGTCGTCATCGGTCGGCGTGCGGCCGAACACTTTGCGATAACGCTCGGCGACTTGCGGCTGATCGCAGAGAGTGCGGATGTGATCCCACTTGCCCATGCCCATCGGGCCACGGGCTTCTTCGATGGAGACCTGCACATCGAATTCGGCGAAGGCTTCGACGAAAATCTGCGTCGGCGCGAACGAACCGAAATCGACCACGGTACCGGCCCAGTCGAGGATCGCGGCTTGCAGCTTGCTTGGATTGACGTAGTTCATGTTTATCAAATTCCTGTAATGGCAATGCAATTCAAACTGTAGGAGTGAGCCTGCTCGCGATAGCGATTGTTCATTCAACATCGTCGTCGACTGACACGGCCTCATCGTGAGCAGGCTCACTCCTACAGGGGATTTGTGTGGAGTTCAGATTTCGAGGACTTCCATCTCACGCAGCACTTCACCAACAGCCGCCACGGCCTGGCGCATTTCGTCCGGGCTGACATGGCCGATGCAGCCGACACGGAAGGTCTCAACCTGAGTGAGCTTGCCCGGATAAAGGATGTAACCCTTGGCCTTGACCCGTTCGTAGAAGTCCTTGAACTGATAACGCGGATCGTTCGGCGCATGGAACGTGGCAATAATCGGCGCCTGAATCGCTGCCGGCAGAAAGCTGCGCAAGCCAAGCTTGCCCATCTCTTCCATCAGCGCCTGGCAGTTGGCGGCATAACGCGCATGCCGTGCCGGCAAACCACCTTCTTCGTTGTATTGCAGCAGCGCTTCGTGCAGCGCCGCGACCACGTGGGTCGGCGGGGTGAAGCGCCATTGACCGGTTTTCTGCATATAAGCGTGTTGATCAAACAGATCCATCGCCAGCGAGTGCGAATTGCCAGCCGCAGCGGCCAGCGCTTCCTTGCGAGCGAAGACAAAACCCATCCCCGGCACGCCTTCCAGACACTTGCCGGACGCGGCGATCAGTGCGTCGAACGGCACTTTCTGTGCGTCCACCGGCAGGGCGCCGAAGGAGCTCATGGCGTCGATGATCAGGCGTTTGCCGTGCTGTTCGACGACGTGGGCGATCTCTGGCAGCGGATTGAGAATCCCGGTGCTGGTTTCACAATGAATCAGCGCGACGTGAGTGATATCACTGTCGGCGCGCAGCAAGCGGTCGACGTCAGCGGCGGTGGTCGGTTCGTCTTCAGCGGTTTCGAAGGTGCTGAACGAGCGGCCGAGCACTTCGCAGATTTTCGCCAGTCGTTTGCCGTATGCGCCGTTGATCAGCACCAGCACTTTGCCGTCGCGCGGCACCAGGGTGCCGATGGCCGCTTCGACGGCGAAGGTGCCGCTGCCCTGCAACGGCACGCAATGGTGAGTGGCGGCGCCGTTGAGGATCGCCAGCAATTGTTCGCAGAGGCTGGCGGTCAGTTGGTTGAAGCGGTCATCCCATGACCCCCAGTCGACCATCATCGCCTGGCGGGTGCGGGCCGAAGTGGTCAACGGGCCGGGAGTGAGCAGGATGGGTTCGGCAATACTCATTCGTGTGTCCTCGGATAGCGCTGTGGGATGAAGCTACGGGGCATACGTTGCAATTCGGCGTTGCATCAATCAAATTGTTTGTTGTTATGCCAGCCATCAGTGAGAGTTATCCATGAACCTGTTCCAACTGCGCGCCTTCGACGCCGTGGCCCGTGAAGGCAGCTTCACCCGTGCCGCTGCGCGGTTGTTCATCAGTCAGCCGGCGGTCACCGGGCACATCAAGGCGCTGGAGGAGCACTACCAGATCACCCTGTTGCGGCGCACTGCGCGACGGGTGGAACTGACCGAGGAGGGCACCAAACTGGCGGCGATCACCCGCGCGATGTTCGGCCTCGCGGAAGAGGCGCAGACCATGCTCGAAGCCAATCGGCAATTGCTCACCGGGCGCCTGGAAGTGGCGGCGGACGGTCCGCACATGGTCATGCCGATGTTGGCGAGCCTGCGCGCGCGTTACCCGGGGATCACGGTGAATCTGCGTTTGGGCAATGCCCAGGAAACCCTGGCGGCGCTGTTATCCGAGCACGCGGATGTCGCCGTGCTGACCGAAGTCGAACCGCGCAAAGGCCTGCACCTGCAAGCGCTGAGCGAGTCGCGGATTTGTGCGCTGGTGCCGGCGGCGCATCCATGGGCAACGCGCCAAGGCGAGGTGAAACTCAAGGAGCTGGATCAAGTGATCATGGTGTTGCGCGAACCGAGTTCGATCACCCGGCGAACGTTTGACGAGGCCTGTGCGCAGGCCGCAATCCATCCGCGTGTGCTGCTGGAGCTGGACAGCCGCGAGGCGGTGACGGAAGCGGTGGCCGCCGAGTTGGGCGTCGGCGTGGTGTCATCGGTGGAGGTCAGCCATGACCCGCGCGTGGTGGCGATTCCGATTGTCGGCGAGGGCTTGGTCAACCGGCACATGATCGGTTGCATGGAGCGCCGTCGGGAATTGCGCTTGATTCAGGCTTTTTTCGGTTTGGCACCGGCCTAAATCAGGCAATCGCCAACTGCGCTTGCGCCGGCAGGATCGCTGTAGTTTTGCGCGTGACCTCGATTCTCGGGTAATCCGCCTGCTTCAACTGCATGCCTTCGAGCAGATCCAGCGCGGCAGTCGGATCGTTTAACGGCAGCGTCTGCAACAGCTTCACATCGAGATTCCACCACTGACTCTTGAGCAGCCTTTCGATGGTCTGTGGGTCATGCCGATACTTGATGATTTTTGCCGGCGTACCGGCAACGATCGCGTAGGGCGGCACATCCTGAGTCACCAGCGCACGCGTCGCGATAATCGCGCCAGTGCCGATCTGCACCCCTTCAAGAATCATCGCGCTGTGCCCGATCCAGACGTCGTGGCCGATGGTGACGTCGGCCACCACCGGGTCGAAGGTCAGGGCGGTGTCGGTGTACTGAAAGGGATGAGAACTCAGCCAGTCAGTGGGATGTGAGCTCTTTTGCTGGCCGATAAAGCAGCGGGTGCTGATCGAGCAGAAACGGCCAATCGAGGACACGGCGGACAGCACACAATCGCTGCGAATGTAGGTGTGCGCACCGATGGTCAGGTGTTTCGACTCGATCACCACATAACCGATGGACACGTGCTCCTCGAGCGTCAGCCTGGATCGCTTGTGCAAGGAGGAAATGCCACCGGCGACTTTACAATCGTGCTGGCGAATCCATTTCTTCCAGAAATGATCTCGAACGGAATTGATTAGTTTTTTCACGATGCGTTCTTCGATTCCGTGATCGCAACTCTGCGAAAGGTGTTGGGAAATAATTTGTCACAGGAGCTCAGGCGCCAGTGTAGCCGACGATCTCGATTCGACTGAATACGAAAATTCCGACGTTACGCCAGACTCTCGCGCACCATTTCCAGAAACGTCGCCACCACGCGCCGCGAACTCTGTTCGCGCAGGCACACCAACGTTTCCGTCAGGCGCCGCGTGCAGTCGATGATCGGCAACGCGCACACCCGCGAATCCGCCCCAAATTCTGCCGCCGACACCACGCCGACACCAATCCCCACCACCACGGCCTCACGCGCCGCTTCCCGGCCTTCGACCTGAATCGCCGGACGAATGCGAAACCCGGCCCGGGCCATTTCTTCTTCCAGGGTTTGCCGGGTTACCGAACCGTGTTCACGCAACACCAACGGCGTGTCATCGAGATCCGCCAGGCAGATCGACTCGCGCTCGGCCCACGGGTGATTACGCGACACAAACGCGACCATCGGATCGTTACGCAACGGAACACAGAGCAAGCGTTCATCGCTGACATCACGCCCGAGCAGAGCCAGATCGGCCTGATAGTTGAACAGGCGAAACAGCGATTCGTCGGTGTTGCCGGTCTCGATCTTCACGCTGATCCCCGGATAGCGCTCGCAGAACCGCGCGATCTGCGGCAGCACGTGCACCGGCGCATCCACCGCCAGAATCAGGCTGCCGGTCTGCAAGGCCTGGGATTCCTGGAGTAATTCCTGCGCTTCGGCTTCGATCACGAACAGCCGCTGGGTGATCGCCAGCAAGCGTTCGCCCAGATCGGTCAGGCGCACGGAACGTTTATTGCGGTGAAAAAGCAAAACGCCAAAGCGTTCTTCCAGTTTGCGTACCTGGTCGGAAATCGCCGGTTGCGTGAGGTAGAGCCGCTCGGCGGCTTTGGTGAAGCTGCCATGCACCGCGACGGCGTGGAAGGCTTTGAGTTGGGCGTGGGAGACTGCCATGGCGACTCCTGGTGCGAGATCAGTTCAGTAACAAGCTGAGCTTATGAGTGAAATACGATAAATCGATTTTATTTATTAAACAGTAATTGCTTTGATCGGCTCACGCCATCGCTGACTGCTCGGTCGAGCAGCGGCGTTGGCCATGAGCCTGTGCGTGCAACAGCAGGCCTCATCTGACCGGTACCGCCAGAGGGAAGGGTGGTATCGCAGTGCTCAACAATAAAAACACAGGCGTTTTGCTTAACGATTCTGCCGGCACACTCACACCCTGAGGTCAGAACCACAATGAACAAGCACATCGGCACCATCGCACGTTGGCGCGTGCAGATTTTCGCGATTACCTGGCTTGCGTACGCCGCTTTCTACTTCACCCGCAAAGCCTTTTCGGTGGCCAAACTGGGCATCGCCGAAGACCCGACCTTCATGCTCGACAAAATGGCCATGGCCAATCTCGACGCCATCTATCTGGCGGCGTATGCCGTGGGCCAATTCACCTGGGGCATGCTCGCCGACCGCTTTGGCCCAAGGGTCGTGGTGCTCGGTGGCTTGCTGATTTCCGCCGCAGCCGCGTTGGTCATGGGCAGTTACGCCACGCTACCGATTTTCGCCACGTGCATGCTGATACAAGGCTTGGCGCAGTCCACCGGATGGTCGGGGTTGTGTAAAAACCTTGGCAGTTTCTTTCCCGCGAAAGAACGCGGGCGAGTGCTCGGCTTGTGGAGTTCCTGCTACGCCTTTGGTGGTCTGGTGGCTTCGCCGTTCGCCGGTTGGTGGGCGTATACGCTGATTGGCAGTTGGCACGCAGCGTTTATTTCCAGCGCGGTGGTGGTGGCGGTGGTCGCGGTACTGTTCTTTATCTTCCAGCGCAATAAGCCGGAAGATGTCGGCCTGCCGGAAGTCGATCCGGAGCCGGTATTGACCGCTGAGGAAACCGCAGCCAACAGCAAGCTAAGCGTGTGGGAGCCGCTCAAGGAAATTCTGCGAAACCGCACGGTGTTGGTGCTCGGTCTGGCGTATTTCATGTTGAAACCGGCGCGTTACGCGATTCTGTTGTGGGGCCCGGTGATCGTGTTTGAACAGATGCCGAGTGTCGGCAAGGTCGGCGCGGCGATTATTCCGACCTCGTTCGAACTGGCCGGATTGCTCGGGCCGATCCTCATCGGTCTGGCCTCGGACAAACTCTTCGGTGCGCGGCGCATGCCGGCCTGCGTCATCAGTTTGCTCGCGCTGACCGTGACGCTGGCGCTGTTTATGGCCGCGCTGCAAACCGGCAGTGTGTTGCTGGTCGTCGCGCTGCTGTTTGTCATGGGCCTGACCCTGTATGGCCCGGACTCGATGATCAGCGGTGCGGCCGCCATCGATTTCGGTAAAGCCAAGGCGGGCGCCACGGCGGCGGGTTTCGTCAACGGTTGCGGCTCGGTCGGTGCGGTGCTCGGCGGTCTGCTGCCGGGTTATTTCGACTCGGTGACGGTGTTCATCGTCTTCGCCGGTTGCGCATTGTTTTCGGCACTGGTGCTGATCCCGCACTGGAACAGCCGCCCGGTCGGCGTCATGGAACCGCGCGCCTCGATCCCCAATTGCCCGCTGACCATCAAACCTCTGCGTACCTGAAAACCCGCTGCCTCGTGGCCTGCTGCGATGTTCGCGGCAGGCTGCGCCGTGGCCCACTGACTGGAGAAATCCCATGAGACCGTTTTGGCTGGAGCAGGCCTTGCAGGCTGATACGTCCGAGACTTGCCCGCCGCTGCAAGGCGAAGTGCGCACCGACGTGTGCATCGTTGGCGGCGGTTACACCGGGTTGTGGACGGCGATCATGCTCAAGCAACAGAACCCCGAACTCGATGTGCGGCTGATCGAAGCCGACATCTGCGGCGCTGGCGCCAGTGGGCGTAACGGCGGCTGTGCGCTGTCGTGGTCGGCGAAATATTTCACCCTTGAGCGCTTGTTTGGCGTCGAGGAGGCGGTGCGTCTGGTCAAGGAGTCCGAGCGCAGCATTCATGCGATCGGCGAGTTTTGCGAGCAGTACGGCGTCGATGCCGATTACCGCCTCGACGGCACGCTGTACACCGCGACTAACCGTGCGCAGGTCGGCTCGACCGATGCGGTGATCGCGGCGCTGGAGCGTAACGGCATCAACTCGTTCACCCAGCGGCCGGTCGCGGATGTGCAGCGCATGGCAGGTTCCAGCAAACACCTGGAAGGCTGGTTTTCGCCAGCGGCAGCCAGTGTGCAACCGGGCAAACTGGTGCGCGGGTTGCGCCGCGTGGCGTTGCAACTGGGCGTGACGATCCATGAAAACACAGCAATGACCGGTCTGGAGGAAGGGCGCCCGGCGCGCATTCAAACACCCAACGGCAACATCATCGCCGACCGCGTGGTGCTGGCGATGAACGCGTGGATGGCTCGGGCTTTTCCGCAGTTCGAACGCAGCGTGGCGATTGTTTCCAGCGACATGCTGATCACCGAACCGCGCCCGGATCTGTTGCAGGAGATCGGTTTGACCAGCGGCGTCACCGTGCTCGATTCGCGGATTTTCGTGCACTACTACCACAACACTCCGGACGGCCGGATCATGCTCGGCAAGGGCGGCAACACCTTTGCCTTTGGCGGGCGGATGCTGCCGGTGTTCGATCAGCCGTCGCCGTATGCCGGGTTGCTCAAGCGCAGCCTCGATGACTTCTTCCCGGCGTTCAGCGATGTGAAAGTCGATGCGACGTGGAACGGGCCGGCGGATCGCTCGGTGACCGGTTTGCCGTTTTTTGGGCAGATGAGCAGCAGCGGTAATGTGTTTTACGGGTTTGGCTATTCCGGCAGCGGGGTTGGGCCTTGTCACATGGGCGGGCAGATTCTGGCGTCGCTGGTGCAGGGGCTGGATAACGCCTGGACGCGCTCGCCGATTGTGAACGGGCCGCTGGGGTATTTCCCGCCGGAGCCGATTCGTTATCTGGGCTCGTTGATGGTGCGCAATGCTATCCGGCGCAAGGAACGCGCCGAAGATCACGGCCACCGGCCACGGCATCTGGACGTGCGCCTGGCGAAATTCGCCGCTGCTGCCGGTAAGGCGGATAAGGGTTGATGCACAGCTTTTTTGGCAATCCTGTTGTCGGGATTGTGGTGATGGGTTTTTTTTTGTTGTGATGGGATTTTTGTGGCGAGGGGATTTATCCCCGATGGGCTGCGAAGCGGCCCCCTCTTTGGAGTATTACTGAGACACCGCGTGCTCAGGTTTTAGGGTCGCTTCGCAACCCAACGGGGATAAATCCCCTCGCCACAGGGTTTTGGGTTGTCCGTAGGGATCAGGAGCGGTTGGTTAGCCAGTCGAGTAAGAGGCTGCTGTCGCGTGCTGGCGGTGCTTCAACCGGCGCGGATTCGCGCTGCGCTCCCAAACACAAAATCGGTCGATCCGGATCGCTGTCGAGAAAACTCACCCACACCTCACTGCCCGCGCGGGGTAATTCATGCGCGGCAATGCGGCCATTGGCGTTGGTGAACGCGATCGGCAGCCAAATCCCCTCAGAATCAGGCGATGTTGGCCTCGGCCACAAACTCACCTTGATTCGCCCCTTGTCATCCAGTTTCGATGGCTGCCCCTTCGTGCCGAGCACTCGCGCCAAGTGAATCCCCGGAATGCTCGGCCGTGATTGTTTCAGCGCCGGGCGAAAATCCGTCGACCATGGCAAAGCCGTGAACTCGCAGTGATAGCGATACACACTCGGCGCCGGATCAAGGATGCAAGGTTGCTGACCCTGATGGCGCACTGAGGTGATCAACCATTGCTCATTGAAGGTGTTGACCGGGTGTTCGGTCACTTGCAGCAGGTCGGCGCTGTGCAATCCGGGGCTGTCGCAGCGACCGTGAATCGAGCGGTACTGGCAGCGCTGGCGCTCCAGATGGCGGCGGCTGCGCTGTTCGGCATGACGTTGTTCAAGGGACAACATCTGCGGTGCGAGGACAGGCACGGTTTGATTGGCCGAGTCCTCGCCCGACGCCTGTTGGCCACGATTGCGCACCCGGTGCAGCGCTCGAACCGGCGCGGCATCATGCTGCTGAAACAGCGCGCTGACCCGTGGCGATGGCGTGTCATCGTCGAGACCGAAGGGCAGCAGCGTAGGTTCCTGCGGCAGGCTCAGGCTGTCATCGGCAAACACCACCACATGCCCGTCAGGCCGATGCTCGAAATGATAATGGATGCCTTCGTCTTCACACAGACGTTGCAGCAGCGCCAAGTCGCTTTCCTCGTATTGAATGCAAAAGTCCCGCACGGGGTAGTGGCCGACGGTCATTTCGATGCGAAAGCTGTTCTTTGGCAGCCCATGCTCGGTGAGCAATTGTGCAAGGATCGCCGGCACACTCAACTGCACAAACACCCGGCGTTTAAGCGATTGCGCCAGACGTTGCAGATAAGGCACCAGCACCAATCGATAACCGATCCGGTGCGTGCCGCGATGTTCGCAACGGACACTGTGGATCAGGCCATGCACACCGTGCTGCTCGCTCAGGCGTAAATACGCCGGTTGCTCCAGCAAGCTGTCGGGCAGGACGGCGGGCGCCAGGCCAATCACATCGACCTCGAAGCGAAAGGGCTGATTGAGCGCTTCATCACCGCTGAAACGCACCACCGGCAGGCACAATCCGCCATCGATCAGGGTCAGGGTCAGGGTGAAGGGACTTTCCATGTCATTGAGCATTCGTACAGGTTCTGTCGGTCAATACGGACGGCAGAGGGTACGAAACCGCAGCGCGGAATAGTCACCGCAAGGCAGCTTTTCAGAATCGCCCTACACGTTGTGGTGAAGATGTCGATTCGCCAATCAATATTTTTGGTCGATTGCCGACTTTAGGCCGTATAAACTTGGCGCCACGCGTCGGCCAATAGATGTCTCGGCGCCACAGATCAAGAGAGTGAGTAATGGGCGCACAGTGGAAGGTTAAACACAAAGAAGCGGCAGCCAACGCCAGGGGCAAAATCTTCGGCAAATTGGTGAAAGAAATCACCATTGCTGCGCGCAACGGTGCCGATACCGCCACCAACGCACACTTGCGTCTGGTGGTTGAACAGGCCAAGAAAGCCTCGATGCCGAAAGAAACCCTCGATCGCGCGATCAAGAAAGGCGCCGGTCTGCTGGGTGAAGCGGTGCAATACCATCGCGTGACCTACGAAGGTTTCGCCCCGCACCAGGTGCCGCTGATCGTCGAGTGCGTGACCGACAACGTCAACCGCACCGTCGCCGAAATCCGCGTCGCGTTCCGCAAGGGCCAGTTGGGCGCTTCCGGTTCGGTCGCGTGGGACTTCAACCACGTTGGCATGATCGAAGCGTCGCCGGACACCCCGGACGCCGATCCGGAAATGGCCGCGATCGAAGCCGGTGCTCAGGATTTCGAGCCGGGCGAAGACGGCGCGACACTGTTCCTGACCGACCCGACTGACCTTGATGCCGTGCAGAAAGCCCTGCCGGAGCAGGGCTTCACCGTGTTGTCGGCCAAACTTGGCTACCAGCCGAAAAACCCGGTGACCGGGCTGAGCGATGAGCAGATGGCTGAAGTTGAGGCGTTCCTTGAAGGCCTCGACAACCATGATGACGTGCAGGATATGTTTGTGGGTCTGGCTGGCTAAAGATCAAAAGATCGCAGCCTCCGGCAGCTCCTACAGGGGATCGCGTTCTCTGTAGGAGCTGCCGCAGGCTGCGATCTTTTTTAGCTGTCAGAGGTTTTCCAATACCTCAATCACTTCACCGAACCCCGGCCGCGCCAGCACATCCGCCTGACAGCAACGCCGCTCCAGCTCCTCCAGCTGCAAACACCGCTCTTCACTCAACCCCGAATCGATACGCGCCAGCAATTCCCCCAACAAAACCCCGAACGCCCGCACTTCAATGCGTTGCAGCGCCCGTGTCTGCGCGTTATCCGTCGTGGCATGGAACGACGCCCCGCCAAAATCCCCCAATAAACAATCGCCTCGGTCGTTCAACATAATGTTGTGCCCATAGAGATCGCCGTGGGTGATGCCTTGCTCATGCAGATGCTCCGCCGCCGAGGCAACGCCCTTGGCAATGCGTAACGCAACGTCAGCCGTGAAGCGCAGGTCATCGGCGTAAACATCCCGCGAGCACGACGCCAGACTTGGCAACCCGGCGAGGTTGCGAAAGCTCGGATCGATCAATTGCATGACCAAGCCTTGCTGACCGTCGGGGTGGCCGTCGATTCTCCCTTCAACGCGGATCAAATTCGGGTGCAAGCCGGCGGTGATGCACGCGTTCATCTCGTGCAGCGGTGAGCCATCGCTGGTCATCTCACCTTTGTACAACTTCACCGCGACCGGCTCTTCGCTGTGATCGGCACGTTGCCAGATCGCCCGATGAATCACCCCGGAGGCACCTTCGCCCAGCTTCTGCTCCAGACGCAACGCTGACCAGTCGATCAGTGGCGTGGCTTCGGGGGCGGCAGCATCGGCTTCGGTTTCCAGCGGATTACCGGCGTAGGCCAGCCACGTCAGGCACGGCAGGCTCAGCAGCCATTGCGGCAATTCGCTGAATTGGTTGACGGAGATGCGCAACAGCTCGAGTCGGTGGCATTGGCTCAGCGACGGCGGCAGCGCTTGCAGACGATTGCCAGACAGCATGAGTTTCTGCAGATAAGGGCGCTCGCCCAGTTCGCTCGGCAGGGTTTCGATGCAGTTGTCGGTCAGGATCAGCCAGCGCAACAGCGGCGGCAGCGCGGCGCCGGGAACGTTGACGATGCGGTTGGCCTTGAAACCGATCATCGTCAACGCCGCGCATTGGCCGAGGCAGGCGGGCAGTTCGGTGAACGGGTTGTCCGAGCAGAACAGCACGCGCAGGCGGGTCAGACGGTGCAGATCGTCGGGCAGACTGCTCAGGTTATTGCCGCTGAGATTGAGGATTTCGAGGGTGTCGGCCAGCTCGAAAATCTCGCGTGGAAACTCGGTCAGCCCGCAAGACAGATCCAGCCGCGTGATGCCCGACAACTCGCCGGCGCGCAATTGAGCAAGGGTGTGCATGTAGGTGTTCACTTTAGAAAGAGGACAAAGGCACGAGGCGCTCGGAATGGACGACATGATAACGGCAGAAGCTAATGCAGGTGTAGGAGCTGCCGCAGGCTGCGATCTTTTGATTTGGCAAACCGAGGGTCAAAAGATCGCAGCCTCGTTTCACTCGACAGCTCCTACAGAGGCTGGCGTCAGGCTAGTTGAGGGATAACCTGAAGCTGCCCCAACCGGCTACGCGTACGCCCCAGATCAATCGCATCGCCGCCCAGGCTTTCGCACAGCGACGACCGGCCAATCAACGTCAGGTGTTTATCCTGGTCGTAAAGCACGTCGATCAAATTAATGAAGCGCTGTTGCGCCGCAATCGAGCAGTCGCCCAGCAGTGGCAAATCATCAATCACCCAGTGGTCGAAACGCCGACACAACTCCAGATAATCCATCACCGCCGTCGGCTGCTCACACAGGTCATCGAAGGTAAAAGCCACGCTTCTGTCGTCACACCGTCGTGCCCGAAAATGCCGGGTACCGACGGCCAGCGACAATGACGGGGCATCTTGTGCCGGCAGGTTCAGGGCCATGCGCTGATCGGCCGTACCCGGCCAGACATAATGCCCATGGGTAAATACTTGATGCTCATGATTACGCGCCAGACTGCGGTAATCATGCGGGCCGCCGACTTCCATGACCTGCATGCGCGTATTGATCAACTCGATCACCGGTTTGAAACGCGCGTGATAGAGCGGGTTGGGCAGCAAGCCTTCGGGCGGATAGTTAGAGGTCACCAACAGCAGAATTCCACGCTGGAACAGCGCTTTGAACAGCCGGGTGATGAGCATCGCGTCGCCAATGTCATGCACGTGAAACTCGTCGAAACACAACACCCGACAATCTTGCAGCAGCTCATCAAGGGTGGTGGCGAGGGCATCGTCCTGCTCGCGATGGCTGAACATGCCTTGATGCAATTGCGCGAAGAACTGATGGAAGTGCAGCCGCCGCTTTTGCGTGATCGGCAGCGCCTGAAAGAAACCGTCGAGCAGCCAGCTCTTGCCGCGCCCGACCGCGCCGTGCAGGTACAGACTTGGCGGGGTTTGAGCGCGGACGCCGAATAACAGACTGGCCTGTTGCGCCATGCAATCGATGACGCGCTGCTGACTGTGGCTGAGGGTGTAACCCTGCTGGTGCGCCTTGTTGCGGAAATAATCGCGGATCGACTGTGCGCTCGCCTCGTGCCCGGCGCTGGCGCCAATGCCCTTGCCGAACAAGCGGCGCAGCACCGGCCAGCGTTGGCTCAGGTGTGATCGTTTCGGCGGTCGGGCGGGCACTCTGCGGTCACTCCGTATCGGTCATGCCGCCTCCCCGGAGTGCGGCGCGACATTGTAACCAGGCGACGTCAACGGCTTCTACCTCGGGCTGTCGAGGCCGTTCGGTGACAGAACATTTTCCGCGTGTTGCCAATCTTTCGAAACATAACCCGACCGCTCCATGGATCCAATCGACTGGCGCAATCGCCGTGCGTTGCTAACCTGAAACACAGTCACGACAGCGCAAGCCAGTGCTGACAAGGAATGGCGCAGTGAATCAACGAGTGGTCATGGGCCTGCTGGGTGTGCTTGCTGCACCTGCATACGCGGCGGATCTACAGGTCGAAGTGCGAGTCGACGTGCAGCGCGGCTGCCAGTTGATCGGCCAGCAACGCGAGGCCGGGATTGAGCAGCTCGGCGTGCTCGACTTTGGTAGCACCGCGCGCCTTGACGACCCTGACGGGCCATTGAGTGCGGCGCTGACCAATCAACGCTTGCCACGGCTGGAATGCAACCCGGACACGCCTTATCAGATGCGCGTTGACGGCGGTTTGCACGGCGGTGTCGGTGAGGTGCGATACATGGCGGGGACGGAGGGCAGCAAGCCGATTCCTTACCGCTTGTATCAGGATGCGGCGCGGCGAGTGCCGCTGGTGGTGGACGTACCGGTCAGCGGGCGGGTGCCGG
Source organism: Pseudomonas sp. 18058 (assembly GCF_902706155.1). Taxonomy (NCBI): domain Bacteria; kingdom Pseudomonadati; phylum Pseudomonadota; class Gammaproteobacteria; order Pseudomonadales; family Pseudomonadaceae; genus Pseudomonas; species Pseudomonas sp. 18058. The sequence goes on along the minus strand of NZ_CACSJY010000061.1, from coordinate 6,138 downwards.
ACACGGGCACGGTGGAGTTGCCGTTGTATGCGCGGATCGAGCGGCTGGCGGAAGTGCCGAAGGTCAGCCGCTATTCGGATTTAGTGAAAGTAACGGTCACCTGGTGATCGCAACGGACAGCAACAACGCAGTGCTCAATGATGAGCGCAATGGATGCAGTCGCTGAAGGAGTAGGGACGGGCGCAATGGCAGGCAAATACTGGATGGTCATGGCAGCAGGTACGCTGGCGCTGCTCGCGGACGATGCGCAAGCAGCGGTCAGCGGGCAGATCCACGCGCGGCTGATCCTGATCGCCGGCTGCGAAGTCACCAATACCTCCAACCCCGCCAGTCCGGTCAGCGATCTCGGCACGCTGGATTTCGGTCAGCAGGGGCCGACCTGGAACGCGCCGATCAAAGCAGCCCTCGACGGCGACACCAGCGGCAAACTCAATGTCGCCTGCAACCCTTCGGTCACCGGTTTCACCGTCACCATCGACGGCGGCACCCATGGCGACGGCAACACCCGGCGCCTGAGCAACGGCCGCCAGACCCTCCCTTATCAGCTGTTTCTCGACCCCTCGGGCGCGCAGAGCTACAGCATCGGCCAACAACACAATTTCGCTGTCACCAGCGCTGCGCAAATACCCATTCCGGTATTTGGCTCGGTGGTGGCGAATACCCGCGCGGTTCCGGCAGGGGTCTACACCGACACCCTGACGGTGACGCTCGACTGGTAACCCCGTAGAGGACGGACACCATGCGTACGTTTGCATCAAGGATAGGTTTGCCGCTGCTCGGTCTGGCGCTGGTTTCCAGCGCCAACGCCGCCACCACGGTCACTGGCCAGATCACCTCCAGCCTGATCCTGATCAGCAGCTGTCAGGTCAACGGCGCCGGTGGCTCCACCGGTCTGAACTTCGGTGCCTTGAACTTCGGCACCGCCAACAGCCTGTTCACCACGGCCACCGGGCAAGTGCTCGGCGGTGGCGGCGGGGCGCTGTCGATTCTGTGCTCCAGCGGCACCACGCCGACGGTAAAAGTACGCGCCGGCGCCCATGACGGCATGTCGCCGGGCGGCACCCGTGCGTTGTACGACGGCGTGGCGAATTACGTGCCCTACGACTTTTACACCGATGCCGGGCACTCGCAGCTGTTGGCGATCGACGGGACGATCAATCTCGCCGCGAGTACCGGTGTCGCGCAGACCGTGAATATCTACGGTCAGGCCGTGGGCAAGGCCGGTTTGCCGGCCGGCACCTACACCGACACCGTTGCTGTTGAACTGACGTTCTGATGCCATGTTTCGCCATGGCGGCATCGCGTTGCTCCTGCTCTGTGCGGGCAGTGCACCGCTGCCGCTGACGGCGGCGACCAGCCAGAGCTTTCAGGTCAGCGCCACGGTCACGGCGGGGTGCCTGGTGGTGGGCGGGGTGTCGAACTATGGCGGGCTGAATTTCGGTTCACGGTCGGCGCTGGCCACCGGCACGGTGCAGGTCGCACTGAGTGGCGGCGTGCAGTTGCAATGCACGCCGGGGGTGACGTTGAACATGAGCGTCGATGGCGGCCAGTACAACAGCAGTGGCCGGCACATGCAGGTCAATAGCGGCAGCGCGCGGGTGGCGTACACGCTGTTCCGCGATGCGGCGTACAGCCAGAGTCTGGGCATTGGCCAGAGTGTGGCTGTGGCGTACAGCGATGCAAACAACATCCGCCTGCCGATTTACGGTCAGGTGCAATTGCCGGGCAATCAGCCTGGGGGGACGTACAGCGATGTGTTGCAGGTGCAACTGTCGTGGTGAGGCGAGGTTTGATGTGCCGACAAGGAGCAGGTTTATGGGGGCAGTTACGTTCATCCGGCGCGCGGTGTTGGCGCTGTTCACGCTCGGGACAGGTTATGCGCACGCCGCCAGTTCGGTGTTGATCTGGCCGATCGATCCGGTGCTGGAGGCTGATCAACAGGCCAGCGCGTTGTGGCTGGAAAATCGCGGCACTGAAACCGCCAACCTGCAGATCCGCGTGTTCGGCTGGAGCCAGAACGGTTACGAGGAGCAATACCAGAACCAGCGCGATGTGATCGGCAGCCCGCCGGTGGCGAAGATCGAGCCGGGTCAGAAACAACTGGTGCGTCTGACCCGCACCAAGGACGTGCCGCCCGGGCAGGAACTGGCCTACCGAATCATCATCGACGAAATCCCGTCCGCACAACCGCCCAGTGCTGAAGGTGGCAAAACAGCGGCGGCGATTCGTTTTCAGATGCGCTATTCGGTACCGCTGTTTGCTTACGGCGCCGGTCTGTGGAGCAAAGAAGACAGCACCCGCCAGCGCGATCCCAAGGGGATTGGTTTGCCACAATTGACCTGGCGCACGGTGGCCGTGGACGGCCGGCCGTATGTCGAAGTGCGCAATCAAGGTGCGGTGCATGCGCGGTTGACGGATGTCGCGATCAAACAGGGTGGGCAGAACAAACCGTTGGCGGAAGGCTTGCTCGGCTACGTGCTACCGGGCGCGGTGATGCGCTGGCCGGCACCGGGAGGACTGGCGGGGGATTCGGCGTTGCAGGTGCGGGTGAATGGCGGGGCGCAGGTGCAGAGCATTACCCCGGCGAAGTGAATGGGCTGATTCGGTGTCATGGCAAAGGGATTCACCAGTGCCACAGGGTTCACTGACCACAGTGAAAGTGGTCATGGCCACCCGCAGTATCAGGAGGATTCAGTCCATTGACGGACGTAAAGCGCGTATGAGCCGAGGATGGGCTCGCCGTATTCAGCGTCCGTTGTGGCATCTCACCGGCGCGTGCTGCCTGGTGTTCGTTCAACCGTCCGGGGCCGGCGAACTGCCGCCACCGCCCAGCGGCATGGAGGCCGTCAGCGATGCACAGTTGTTTCTCGAACTGGTGGTCAACCAGATGAATACCGGGCAAGTGGTGGCAGTGCAGCAGCGCGGCGGGCGCCTGTTCTTACCCGCCACGGCGCTGCGTGAAACCGGTATGAAACTGCCTGAAAACATCAGCACTGAAGTCGACCTCGACAGCCTGCCCGGTCTGCACAGCGAATACGACAGCGTCGGTCAACGCTTGCTGCTCAACGTGCCGCCGGAATGGCTGCCAGAACAGTTCATCGGTAATCGCCAGGCCTATCCGCGCACTCCGGCGCTGAGCAGTTTCGGCGCGTTGTTCAACTATGACCTCTACCTCAACGATACCGACGATGCCGGCACCTATTTAGCGGCGTGGAACGAAGTGCGGCTGTTCGACAGTTGGGGCACGTTGTCCAACACCGGGCAATATCGACGCACATTGTCCGGTGATTCAGTCAGCACGCTGGACAACGGTTACCTGCGTTACGACACCACCTGGCGGTATTCCGATGACGAGCGAATGCTCACTTACGAAGCCGGCGACGTGATCAGCGGCGCCTTGCCATGGAGCAGTTCGGTGCGTCTCGGTGGCGTGCAGTTCTCGCGGGACTTCGCCGTGCGCCCGGATCTGGTCACCTATCCGTTGCCGCAATTTGCCGGCGAAGCGGCGGTGCCGTCCTCGGTCGATCTGTTTATCAACGGCTACAAATCCAGCAGTGCCGAACTGCAACCGGGGCCGTACACGCTGACCAACATTCCATTTATCAACGGCGCGGGAGAAGCCGTGGTGGTGACCACGGATGCGTTGGGTCGACAGGTGTCGACCACGGTGCCGTTCTATGTCACCAGCAGCTTGTTGCAAAAAGGCTTGAGCGATTTTTCCGTGGCCGCCGGTTCCCTGCGGCGTGATTACGCTTTGAAGGATTTCAACTACGGCCCGGGCGTAACCTCCGGCAGCCTGCGCTACGGCGTCAGCGACAGCTTTACCCTGGAAAGCCACGCTGAAGCCTCCGACTCGCTGACCCTCGGTGGCCTCGGCGGCAATCTGCGATTGGGCAATTTCGGCGTGCTCAACAGCGCCATGAGTCAAAGTCGTTTCGACGGCGAAGGCGGTCAGCAGTTAAGCCTCGGTTACCAGTACAGCAATCAGCGTTTCAGTTTTTCTTATCAGCGCCTGCAACGCCACGATCAATACGCTGACCTGACTGTGGTCGACACGCCGTACATCAGCCTCAGTCGGCGCAGTGAACAGGCGACCCTCAGCGTTAACCTCGACCGTTGGGGCAGCCTCGGCGCCGGGTATTTCGATGTGCGCGCGGCGGACGATTCACGCACGCAATTGCTCAATCTGAGCTGGAGCAAACCGCTGTGGCGCAACAGCAGTTTCTACCTGTCAGCCAACCGTGAGATCGGCGACAGCAACTGGGCGGTGCAGGCGCAAGTGGTGATTCCGTTCGACCTGCGCGGCAGCCTGGCGATCAGCACCGAGCGCAGCAAAACCGGGCAGAGCCAGCAGCGGGTCAACTACAGCCGGGCGGTGCCGACCGAGGGCGGCGTAGGTTTCAATCTGGGTTACGCCAAGGGCGATGGCCCGGACTATCGACAGGCCGACGTGACTTGGCGTCTGCAATCGGTGCAGTTGCAGGCCGGGGTTTACGGTTCGTCCGACGCCGAAACCCGTTGGGCCGATGCCAGCGGATCGCTGGTGTGGATGGACAAGCAGGTGTTCGCCGCCAACCGCATCGACGATGCTTTTGTTGTGGTCAGCACTGAAGGTTTTTCCAACATTCCGGTGCGCTACGAGAATCAGCAGGTCGGTGAGACGGACAAGAACGGCCATTTGCTGGTGCCGTGGAGCAGCGCCTATTACCGCGGCAAATACGAGATCGATCCGCTCAACCTGCCGCCAAATGTGCGCAGCCCCAACGTCGAACAGCGCATTGCCGTGCGGCGTGGCAGTGGTTATCTGCTGGAGTTTCCGCTGACGCGGGTGATTGCCGCGAGCATCGTGCTGATCGACGCGCAGAAACGCGAACTGCCGTTGGGCGCTGGCGTGCTGCACGAACAGAGCGGCGCGCGGACGGTGGTGGGCTGGGATGGCCTGGTCTATCTGGAAAATCTCGAAGCGCAGAATTCCCTGGAAGTGACGTTGGCCGATGGCAGCACCTGTCGAGTGCAATTCCCGGTCGATATGCAGCAGAACCAGGTGCCGCTGATCGGCCCGCTGGTGTGCCAATGACGGTTGCACGGATGTTTTTGTGGCTCGCGCTGATGCTGCCGGGGGCGGCGCAGGCGTTGTGCTCGGTGGTGGGGACGACCCCAGCGTCGTTCGGTTCGATCAGTTCGATCGCCGTGCGCACCACCTCTCAACCCAGTTCGACATTGAATGGCGGGTTGAGCTGCACCGGATCGCTGCTGTCCTTGCTGACCAGCAACGACCATTTCTGGGGTACCGTGTCTTCGACCCAAAGCGGTTTGGTCGGGCCGACCGGCGATGTCATCAGTTACACGATTTACGCCAACAACAGCACCAGCTACCCGCTGACCCGTGGCACCGCTTATGACTTCGCCCGCAACGGCATCATTGATGCCTTGGGCCTGCTCAACGGCACGACGCCGAAAACCGTGCCGCTGTATTTGGGCACAACCATTGGCAGCAATGTCGCCGCCGGGGTCTACACCGAGACGCTGAGCATTTTCTGGAACTGGAATTACTGTTCGGGGATTGGCATTGGGGCGATCTGCATCGGCCGCGATATCAACAACGCTACGACCACGTTGACGGTGAACCTGACTGTATCCAATGACTGCACAATCACCGCGCCGAACATCGCTTTCGGCAGCGCGCCAGTGATCAGTGCATTCACGCCGGTGACCGGGCTGACAATCAATCTGGCCTGCACCAAAGGCAGCGCTTACACCGTGGGCTTGAGCGACGGGCAGAATGCAGTAAGCGTGGGCGGGCGGCGGCGGATGATTTCCGGCAGCAATTATCTGGCCTACGACATTTTCAAAAGTGCCGGGACAACGCGCTGGGGCAGTGTCGGCACGGCACGTCGTTCGAGCACCGATGCCGAGGTCAACCCCGGCAACGGACTGGGCACAGGCAGCCAGATCTTCAACTACAACGCAAAAATCTACACCGACCAGACCACGCCGCCGGCGGGCACCTACCTGGATAACGTAGTACTCGACGTCGGTTTCTGAACTCTCGCGATAGCTCCTGCCAACCACAATCCCCCTGTGGGAGCGGGCTTGCTCGCGAAGGCGGTGTGTCATTCAGAATAAATGCTGCTGATC
>NZ_CACSJY010000060.1:0-34930 GCF_902706155.1 Pseudomonas sp. 18058 | reverse complement strand
TCATCGAAACAAGGGCAAGGCCACCACTGAAGCGCTGGTGATTTTGTCACGTAAACTCGCGCGTATTGCATACGCGCTGCTGAAGAGCGAGAAAGCATACGTCAGCAAAACTGCCTAAAAAACGTTGTTCGCAACCATAGAATCTCCCACAGGGGAATGCATTCCAAATGTGGGAGCGGGCTTGCTCGCGAAGAGGCCATTTCAAACACCAAAAATCTTAGGCCTGCCCCGGCACATTCGGCCAAAGATCCGACACCAGAAACAACCGCTCCGCCTCTTCCCAATCGCCCCGCGCATTCTCGGTCAGGCGCACCAGCAATTGCGCCGGCGCCATCGGTTCCAGCTCCTCCAGCCACGCCTGCAAATGCACCTCGCTCCAGGTCTGATCCGCCGGGTAATGCGCCGGCGCCAGCCACGCGTGACGGGGCAGGGGCTGCCAGCGACCGGCCGGGCGTTGCGCGACGAACGCTGGCCAATCCTTTTGATGCAACCAACTGCCGCGCAGATGCTGCGGGTGCGCGCCGCTTGGCGACTCAGCCTGACCGGGCCACGGATACAGTAGATAGCCGCCCAGCCACAATTGCGCGCTGAACGACTCGATATCCAGCGCCGCCAAGGCTTCACGGCTTTCCGGTCGCGCCGAGATCGGCAGTTGATGACCGGCCAGATGCGCCAGTTTGCGATCCAGCCGATCATGACAACCCGGCCCCAGCCATTGCGCCGAATCACGCCCATCGCCCTGTTGCGGCCCGAGGTACAGCTTGATCGCCAGTTCCAGATGATGCACGCCATCGCGGTCACGCAGCAGCATGTCGAGTTCGCCGAGCGTATGACCTTCGCGGCGGATCGGCAGGTTGGCGGCAATCAGCTCGATCCCCGGCGCCTGCGCCACGGCAAATTGCCACAGCCGCTCGTAATACAGGCCCAGACGCCGCGTGCGCGCCTGCGATAACCAATGCAGCAAACCGTAGCTGTCGCGGTCGAGCTGGCGCAGCCAATGTTCGAGGCGATGTGGGTCATTCACCCAGTCGCTGCCGGCCAGCGGATGGCGCTGCGGCCACGGCGTGGTGGCGAGCATCGGCGGGGCGAGGATCACCCACGCCAGATCCCGCACTTCCGGATGGCGCAATTGGTGAGGCAACTGGAGCAGGTCGGGAAATAGGATCATCTTGCGAGCATAGCCGTAAACACGAGCGCGCCCTTGAGGCTGAAAGGATTTTGTCTATCTGGCGCTTTCGCCCATAATCCTGTTTTTCGCGTTTTCGATTGTCCGCAGAGGTCCCATGGAGCAATTTCGTAATATCGGCATCATCGGTCGCCTGGGCAGTTCCCAGGTGCTGGATACCGTCCGCCGACTGAAACGGTTTCTGCTCGATCGTCACCTGCATGTGATCCTCGAAGACACCATCGCTGAAGTGCTGCCGGGCCACGGCCTGCAAACCTCGTCGCGCAAGATGCTCGGCGAAGTCTGCGACATGGTCATCGTCGTCGGCGGTGACGGCAGCCTGCTCGGCGCCGCGCGTGCGCTGGCCAAACACAATATTCCGGTGCTGGGCATCAACCGTGGCAGCCTCGGCTTCCTCACCGATATTCGCCCGGATGAACTGGAAGTCGAAGTCGCCAAGGTGCTCGACGGCCACTATCTGGTGGAAAACCGCTTCCTGCTGCAAGCCGAAGTGCGCCGTCACGCCGAGGCCATTGGCCAGGGCGACGCGCTCAACGACGTGGTGCTGCACCCCGGCAAATCGACGCGGATGATCGAGTTCGAGCTGTACATCGACGGCCAGTTCGTTTGCAGCCAGAAGGCCGACGGCCTGATCGTCGCGACGCCGACCGGTTCCACGGCTTACGCGCTGTCCGCCGGTGGCCCGATCATGCATCCCAAGCTCGATGCCATTGTGATCGTGCCGATGTACCCCCATATGTTGTCGAGCCGGCCAATTGTGGTCGATGGCAACAGTGAGCTGAAAATCGTCGTGTCGAAAAACATGCAGATTTACCCGCAAGTCTCCTGCGACGGGCAGAACCACTTCACCTGCGCGCCGGGCGACACCATCACCGTCAGCAAGAAAGCACAGAAGCTGCGCCTGATTCATCCGCTCGACCACAACTACTATGAAGTCTGCCGCACCAAGCTCGGCTGGGGCAGCAAGTTGGGTGGTGGAGGCGACTGATGCTCGATCCCGCGCGCAGTTATGACCTGATTGGTGACGTGCACGGATGCGCCCTGACCCTCGAACACTTGCTTGACCGACTCGGTTATCACAAGCAAGGCGGGGTCTGGCGGCATCCATCGCGCATGGCCGTGTTCGTTGGCGACATCATCGACCGTGGCCCGCGCATTCGCGAGGCGCTGCACATCGTCCATGACATGGTCGAGGCCGGCCAGGCCTTGTGCATCATGGGCAACCACGAATTCAACGCACTCGGCTGGAGCACCCCGGCGCCACCGGGCAGCGGCAAGCAATTCGTCCGCGAGCACACCAAGCGCCACGCGCGGTTGCTCCACGAAACCCTGACGCAGTTCGAAGGCCATCCCGGCGACTGGCACGATTTCCAGCGCTGGTTCTATGAGCTGCCGCTGTTTGTCGACGCCGGACGTTTCCGCGTCGTGCATGCCTGTTGGGATGCCGGCCTGATCGAACCGCTGCGCGCGCTGTTCCCTAATGGCTGCATCGATGAGCATTTCCTCCAGGCCTCGGCGGTACCGGACAGCTTCGCCTGCACCGTGTTCGACCGTTTGCTGCGTGGCACCGACATGCGCCTGCCCGATGGTTTGACCATGACCAGCGGCGACGGTCTGGTGCGTTCGTTCTTCCGCACCAAGTTCTGGGAAGACGACCCGAAAACCTATGGCGACATCGTCTTCCAGCCCGATGCCTTGCCGGAACCGGTGGCGCAAACGCCGCTGACCTCCACTGAAAAGAATTCCCTGCTGCGCTACGGCGTCGACGAGCCGTTGCTGTTCGTCGGCCACTACTGGCGCAGCGGCAAACCGGCGCCGATCCGGCCAAACCTCGCGTGTCTGGATTACAGCGCCGTGCTCTACGGCAAACTCGTTGCTTATCGCCTGGATCAGGAAACCTTCCTCGATCCAAATAAATTTGTCTGGGTCGATGTTGAGCGGCCGGAGGTGCTGCAATGAGTTCGGTAGCGGTATTACGTCTGCCTTTAGGCGTGGATCTGAGCGGTTTCGTCAAACTGCTGCAACGCATGCAAGTACCGCATCGCGTCAGTGAAGAGGCGGGCGAGCAAGTGTTGTGGGCGCCGTCGGAAATCAGCGAAGACGTGCGCTCACTGTACGAACGCTTCCCGGCCGGCGATCCCGATCAGCAACTGGACATTCCCGTCGCGCCGACCGTCAAACGCCCAAGCTTCGCCGAACAACTGAAATACGCCAAGGCCACCGGCTTCATTTTGCTGCTGTGCCTGATCGTCGGCGGCCTGACTTACCTCGGTGAAAACCTGCAAACCCTGCGCTGGCTGACCTTGCTCGACTTCCAGGTGGTCGGCGAATACATCCATTTCACGCCGTTGGCCGACAGTCTGGCAGCGGGGCAGTGGTGGCGTCTGGTTACGCCGATGCTGATCCACTTCGGCATCCTGCACCTGGCCATGAACGGCATGTGGTATTGGGAGCTGGGCCGGCGCATCGAGTCGCGGCAGGGCAGCATCAACCTGATCGGCCTGACGCTGCTGTTCAGCCTGGTCTCTAACTATGCGCAATACATCTGGAGCGGCCCGACGCTGTTCGGCGGCCTCTCTGGCGTGCTGTACGGTTTGCTCGGGCATTGCTGGATCTTCCAGTTGCTGGCGCCGAACCCGGCCTATCGCCTGCCGCGCGGCGTGCTGGTGATGATGCTGGTGTGGTTGCTGGTGTGCATGTCCGGGGTGATCTCGGTCATCGGTTTCGGCGAAATCGCCAACGCCGCCCACGTCGGCGGGTTACTCATCGGATGCTTCACCGGTTTGTTGGGTGGTTTGTATAACCGCCGTAAACTGGCCGCCTGAATTTTTTTGTAGATAAAGAGCACGGAGACCCTGATGTCCTCTTTTAACGACATGATCAACAACATCACCCCGGACATCTACGAGAGCCTGAAACTGGCCGTGGAAATCGGCAAATGGTCGGACGGTGGCAAACTCACCGCCGAGCAGCGCGAGCTGTCGTTGCAGGCGATGATCGCCTGGGAAATCCAGAACCTGCCTGAAGATCAGCGCACCGGTTACATGGGCCCGCAAGAATGTGCATCGAAGTCGATCGAAGTGCCGAACATTCTGTTCAAGTCGGATGCTATCCATTGATCGAGATTGGCCGCGGTGCAATCAGCAAAATGTCGGCGCGCCTCGACGGGCCGAACGTGCAATACGCGTTTCGTCTGGATGACGTCGAGGTGCCGGTCAATCCCATGATCGGCACCACGGTGCGTCTGGAGTACCTGGGGGCGATCCACTGCACCCATTGCGGGCGCAAGACCAAAACCAGTTTCAGTCAGGGCTATTGCTACCCGTGCATGACCAAACTGGCGCAATGCGACCTGTGCATCATGAGCCCGGAGCGTTGCCACTATGACGCCGGCACCTGCCGCGATCCAGCGTGGGGCGAGCAGTTCTGCATGACCGATCACGTTGTGTATTTGTCCAATTCGTCGGGCATCAAGGTGGGCATCACCCGTGCAACGCAACTGCCAACGCGCTGGATCGATCAGGGCGCGTGTCAGGCGTTGCCGATCATGCGCGTCTCGACGCGGCAGCAGTCGGGCTTCGTGGAAGACCTGTTCCGCAGCCAGGTCGCAGACAAAACCAACTGGCGCGCGTTGCTCAAGGGCGATGCGGCAACGGTGGATCTGGCGCAGGTGCGCGATCAGCTATTTGAAAGCTGCGCCGAAGGCCTGCAGGGTTTGCAGGAGCGATTCGGCCTACAAGCTATTCAGACGATTGCCGATGTAGAACCTCTCGAAATCCGCTATCCGGTCGAGCAATACCCGGCCAAAATCGTCAGCTTCAACCTGGACAAGAACCCGATTGCCGAAGGCACGTTGTTGGGCATCAAAGGCCAGTACCTGATCTTCGATACCGGCGTGATCAATATTCGCAAGTACACGGCTTATCAGCTCGCCGTGCATCAATAAGGACTCCAGCATGCGCACCGAACAACCGAAGATGATTTACCTCAAGGACTATCAGGCGCCCGAGTACCTGATTGACGAAACACACCTGACCTTCGAGTTGTTCGAGGATCACAGCCTGGTGCACGCGCAGTTGGTCATGCGCCGCAACCCGGCGCGTGGCCCGGGCCTGCCGCCGCTGGTGCTCGACGGCCAGCAACTGGAACTGCTCTCGGTGACCCTGGCCGATAAAGAGCTGGGCGCTGCTGACTATCAAGTGTCCGAGAACCATCTGACCCTGCAGCCGACCGCCGAAGCCTTCACGGTCGACACCAGCGTCAAGATCCACCCGGAAACCAACACCGCACTGGAGGGCTTGTACAAGTCCGGCACGATGTTCTGCACCCAGTGCGAAGCCGAAGGTTTCCGCAAGATCACTTATTACCTCGACCGCCCGGACGTGATGAGCAAGTTCACCACCACCGTGGTCGCCGAACAGCACAGCTATCCGGTGCTGCTCTCCAACGGCAACCCGATTGCCTCGGGCCCTGGCGAAGACGGCCGGCACTGGGCAACGTGGGAAGACCCGTTCATGAAACCGGCATACCTGTTCGCGCTGGTGGCCGGTGATTTGTGGTGCGTTGAAGACACTTTCACCACCATGACCGATCGCACCGTCGCGCTGCGTATTTACGTCGAGCCGGAAAACATCGACAAGTGCCAGCACGCGATGAACAGCCTGAAGAAGTCGATGCGCTGGGACGAAGAGGTTTACGGTCGCGAGTACGATCTGGACATCTTCATGATCGTCGCCGTCAACGACTTCAACATGGGCGCGATGGAGAACAAGGGCCTTAACATCTTCAACTCCAGCGCCGTGCTCGCTCGCGCCGAAACCGCGACCGATGCTGCGCATCAGCGCGTTGAAGCGATCGTCGCTCACGAATACTTCCACAACTGGTCGGGCAACCGCGTGACCTGCCGCGACTGGTTCCAGTTGTCGCTGAAAGAAGGCTTCACCGTATTCCGCGATTCCGGCTTCTCCGCCGACATGAACTCGGCCACGGTCAAACGTATTCAGGACGTCGCGTATCTGCGAACCCACCAGTTCGCCGAAGATGCCGGCCCGATGGCCCACGCCGTGCGTCCGGACAGCTTCATCGAGATCTCCAACTTCTACACCCTGACCGTGTACGAAAAGGGCTCGGAAGTGGTCGGCATGATCCACACCTTGCTCGGCGCCGAAGGTTTCCGTAAGGGCAGTGATCTGTACTTCGATCGCCATGACGGCCAAGCCGTGACCTGCGACGACTTCATCAAAGCGATGGAAGATGCCAACGGCGTCGACCTGACCCAGTTCAAGCGCTGGTACAGCCAGGCCGGTACGCCGCGTCTGGCGGTGAGCGAGTCGTACGACGCCGCCGCGAAAACCTACAGCCTGACCTTCCGCCAGAGCTGCCCGGAAACCCCGGACAAAGTTGAAAAACTGCCGTTCGTGATTCCGGTCGAGCTCGGCCTGCTCGACAGCAAAGGCAACGAAATTGCCCTGCGTCTGAGCGGCGAAGCGGCGGCGCAAGGCACCACCCGGGTGATCTCGGTGACTGAAGCCGAGCAGACCTTCACTTTCGTTGACATCGCTGAACAGCCGCTGCCATCGCTGCTGCGCGGTTTCTCGGCGCCGGTGAAACTGAGTTTCCCGTACAACCGCGATCAACTGATGTTCCTGATGCAGCACGACAGCGACGGTTTCAACCGCTGGGATGCCGGTCAGCAACTGTCGGTGCAAGTGCTGCAAGAACTGATTGGCCAGCAGCAGAAGGGCGAAAGCCTCAAGCTCGACCCGCGTCTGGTGTCGGCGCTGCGTACCGTGCTGTCGGATGAATCGCTGGATCAGGCAATGGTCGCCGAAATGCTTTCGCTGCCGGGTGAGGCTTACCTCACGGAAATCAGCGAAGTGGCGGATGTTGATGCGATCCATATCGCCCGTGAGTTCGCGCGCAAGCAATTGGCCGAAGGCTTGTTCGAGGCGCTGTGGCTGCGTTATCAGGCCAACCGCGACCTGTCGAAGAAAACCCCGTACGTCGCCGAAGCCGAGCATTTTGCCCGTCGCGCGCTGCAGAACATTGCCCTGTCTTATCTGATGCTCAGCGGCAAGCCAGAAGTGTTGGCGGCGGCGCTGGAACAGTTTGAAAACGCCGACAACATGACCGAGCGCCTGACTGCGCTGGCGGTGTTGGTCAACTCGCCGTTCGAAGAGCAGAAAGCGCTGGCGCTGGCGAGTTTTGCCGAGCACTTCAAGGACAACCCGCTGGTTATGGATCAGTGGTTCAGCGTGCAGGCTGGCAGCACCTTGCCGGGCGGTCTGGAGCGCGTGAAGGCGCTGATGCAGCATCCGGCGTTCAACATCAAAAACCCGAACAAAGTGCGTGCGCTGGTCGGCGCGTTCGCCGGGCAGAACCTGATCAACTTCCATGCGGCGGATGGTTCCGGTTATCGCTTCCTGGCGGATCTGGTGATTGAGCTGAACGGCTTCAACCCGCAGATCGCTTCTCGCCAATTGGCACCGCTGACGCGCTGGCGCAAATACGACGATGCGCGCCAGGCGCTGATGAAAGGCGAGCTGGAGCGGATTCGGGCGTCGGGGCAGTTGTCGAGTGATGTGTTTGAGGTGGTGAGCAAAAGCCTGGCTTGATACCTGTGGTGGAGCTTTCCCTCACCCTAACCCTCTCCCGGAGGGAGAGGGGACTGACCGAGGTGTCTTTTGCTATACACCGACCTGAATGACCGAGTCGAACTCAGGATCTGAAAGGCCCCCAATCAGCTCCCTTTCCCCCTCTACCCCTTGGGGGAGAGGGCTGGGGTGAGGGGGTAGGATTTAAGCTCCACCACAACCCCCAAACCGTACACACAAAAAAACGCCGCGTTAAAAAATGCGGCGTTTTCATTTCCCGAAAAATTACTTCAGATCAAACCGATCCAGATTCGTCACCTTCGTCCAGGCAGCGACGAAGTCTTTGACGAACTGCTCCTTCGCATCCGAACTGGCATACACCTCAGCCAATGCCCGCAACTGCGCATTGGAACCAAACACCAAATCAACCCGCGTCGCCGTCCACTTCACATTCCCGGTCTTGCGATCGCGCCCCTCAAACTCATCCGCATCCCGCGATGTCGGCTTCCACTCCACGCCCATGTCCAGCAGGTTGGTGAAGAAGTCATTGGTCAGCGCTTCAGTCTGGCTGGTGAAGACACCATGCCGGCTCTGCCCAACGTTGGTATTCAACACCCGCAAACCACCCAGCAACACGGTCATTTCCGGCGCGGTCAACGTCAGCAGTTGCGCCTTGTCGATCAACAGCGCCTCCGCCGATACCGTGTATTTGCCCTTGCTGTAGTTGCGGAAACCATCGGCAATCGGCTCAAGGAAACCAAACGACTCGACGTCGGTTTGCTCCTGCGTGGCATCGGTACGCCCCGGATGGAACGGCACGCTGACTGAATGACCGGCGTTTTTCGCCGCTTGTTCGATGCCCGCATTGCCTGCCAGCACGATCAGATCCGCCAGCGAGACTTGCTTGCCGGCTGCGCCGCCATTGAACTGGTTTTGAATCCCTTCAAGGGTGCTCAGCACTTTATCCAGTTGCTCGGGCTGGTTGGCCTGCCAGAACTTCTGCGGTGCCAGACGCAGACGACCCCCGTTGGCGCCACCGCGTTTGTCCGAACCACGGAACGTCGAGAGTGCCGCCCAAGCCGTCGAGACCAGTTGCGAAACCGATAGGCCCGACTCAAGGATTTTACTTTTCAGTGCTGCGGCGTCGCCTTCGTCGATCAGCGGGTGCGTGACGTCCGGAATCGGATCCTGCCAAAGCAATTCTTCGCTCGGCAGTTCCGGGCCGAGGTAGCGCGACAGCGGGCCCATGTCGCGGTGGATCAGTTTGTACCAGGCGCGGGCGAAGGCGTCGGCCAGTTGCTCAGGATTGGCGAGGAAGCGCCGGGAGATCTGCTCGTAGGCCGGATCGAAACGCAGCGCCAGGTCAGACGTCAGCATGGTCGGCGAAAGTTTTTTGCTCGGGTCATGGGCATGTGGAACCGTGCCGGCACCGGCGCCGTTTTTCGGGATCCACTGATGCGCACCCGCGGGGCTTTTACTCAGCTCCCACTCGAAGCCGAACAGGTTTTCCAGATAGTTGTTGCTCCACTTGGTCGGCGTGGTCGTCCAGGTCACTTCGAGGCCGCTGGTGATGGTGTCGGCACCTTTGCCGGTGCCGAAAGCGTTGCGCCAACCGAGGCCTTGTTCTTCCAATCCAGCCGCTTCCGGTTCCGGCCCGACATTGTCGGCAGGCCCGGCGCCGTGGGTTTTACCGAAGGCGTGACCGCCGGCGATCAGCGCCACGGTTTCTTCGTCGTTCATGGCCATGCGGCCGAAGGTTTCGCGGATATCGTGGGCGGACGCGACGGGATCAGGATTGCCTTCCGGGCCTTCCGGGTTCACGTAGATCAAACCCATCTGCACGGCGGCGAGGGGATTTTCCAGATTGCGTTCGCCCTGATCGGTACGGCTTTCCTCTTTACCGTGCAAATCCGGCTCCGCCACCAGCGTGCCGTCACCGGGCTCCTGCATCGGTGCGTTGTCTTTGCCATAGCGACTGTCGCCGCCGAGCCATTCGTGTTCCGAACCCCAGTAAACGTCCTCGTCCGGTTCCCAGACATCGGCGCGGCCACCGGAATAGCCGAAGGTTTTGAAGCCCATCGATTCCAGCGCGACGTTACCGGTGAGGACAATCAGATCCGCCCAGGAAATATTGCGGCCGTATTTCTGCTTGATCGGCCATAGCAAGCGGCGGGCCTTGTCGAGGCTGACGTTGTCCGGCCAACTGTTGAGCGGGGCAAAACGCTGTTGACCCGAGCCAGCGCCACCACGGCCATCCGCGGTTCGATAGGTGCCGGCGCTGTGCCAGGCCATGCGCACGAAGAGCGGGCCATAATGGCCGAAGTCTGCCGGCCACCAGTCCTGGGAGTCGGTCATCAGCGCGGTGAGGTCTTGTTTCAGGGCTTGAAAATCGAGGCTTTTGAAGGCGCTGGCGTAGTCGAAGTCCTTGCCCAACGGATCGGACTTGGGCGAGTGCTGACTCAGAATTTTCAGGTTGAGTTGATTCGGCCACCAGTCACGGTTCGTCGTACCACCACCGGCGGCGTGGTTGAACGGGCATTTCGATTCGTTTGCCATGTTCGAGTCCTTATCAGGTCTGCTACGGCCGGCTCGTGCCGACTTCGGACTAGTAAGGCTAGACCCGACTGGGCAAGTCAGCTAATAGGCCGACTGATGGACACTGATAGGCAAAGTCTTTTATTGCCCTGCACGTGTAGGAGCTGCCGAAGTCTGCGATCTTTTGATCTTTTCTCTAAAAGATCAGGATCAAAAGATCGCAGCCTTCGGCAGCTCCTACATTGGCTTTGAGGCGAAAAATATTCAGGTGGATTGGGCGGTGTCGTCCTCTGGCACTTCGTCCAAGAGGTCTTCCTGGCCCGGCAGTTCAGTAATCACGCTGAAATCCGTGACCTCAACCGCGCCTTCCCCATACCCCAGCAAATGAAAGGAAAACGCCTTTCGCTGCTGCGGGTTATCAAAGCTGAAATCCATCTCCAGCGGTTGATCCGCCGTGGCGACCATTTCCGACGGCAGACCCAACTGCACGTCTTTCTCGAATTCCTTGGCCTTGAGCTGAATAAACGCCGTTTGCTGCGGATCAACCGCACGCACGGTCAGGCGCACGCGGGTGTAAGAACCTTTGGGCATTTCCAGGTATTGCGCGCCGATCAGGTTGTCAGCCCAGTCGTCCTTGATCTGCGCTTGCAGCGGGATGACGTTGGTGCTGCCGAACTGATAGCGCTGATTGAGTGGGGTGCGCAGCAGTGACAGATCGAGTGCGTTGGCACGCGCTGCAATTTGTCGGGCCGGGTGGCCGCTGTATTTACCTTTGTACGTGGCGCTTTCGGCAATGAACCCGGCGCTTTCGTAGTAACGGCAGCGGCGCGGCATATCGCATTCGGAGAAGATGCCTTGGCCATTGTGGTAACGCAGTTTGCCGTTGGTGAAGGACATGATTTCGCGACCGGAATCGTAGTCGCGGAACAGCGAACGACCGCTGAGTGCCGTGGGTACCGGCAGGTCGAAATAGTCGAGGATCGACGTGCTCAGATCAACGTGGCCATAAACCCCTTTGTTCAGCCTTGGCAGTTGTGATTGCTCGGGCGCGAGGGTGAGATTGAATCCCCAAGAGGAGGCCAGACGTACACCGTCGATGCCATGGGACTCATCCGAAGTAATCACTACCAGCGTGTCTTTCAACACGCCTTGGCGTTCGAGACCGCTGAGGAACTGCTCCAACGCGTCATCGAGATAACCGACGGCGGCTTGTTTGGGGGTTTCATAACGCTCCAGATATTCCTCCGGGGCGGAGTAGGGCTGGTGCGTGCCAACGGTCAGTAGTGTCAACATCCATGGCTGTTTCTGCTTCTTCAGTTCACCGACATAGTCCAGCGCACCCTCGAAGAAGGCCTTGTCGTCCTTGCCCCAGGGGAATTCCAGGTAGTTGCTGTTGGTGAACCATTCCAGACCATGGGTCGCATCGAAACCGATGTGCGGCATGATTTTGTCTTTGGCCATAAAACGCAGCCCGGCGCCTTGCAGGTAATGCGTGCTGAAACCGTGCTGGCGCAGTTGCGCCGGCAGGCAGGCTTGATTGCGTTCATGCAGGGTGAGCATTTCCACGCCTTTGGGCGTGCCGTTGTTGAGCTTGTCGTAATCGCCGCAGAGCATCGCGTACAGGCCGCGAATGGTCTGGTGCGTGTGCAGCACGTAATCCGGAGTGTTCATGCCGCGCTCGGCCCAGCGGCTGAGGTTGGGCATCAGGTCTTCCTGATAATGGCTGCCAATGGCTTCGCGGTTAGCGCGGAGGTAGGCGCCGGGAATGCCTTCCAGCGCGATGATCAGCACGTTGCGCGCCTGGCCCGGCGCGGCCAGCAGTTTGTGGCCATTGAGGTCGACGTCGGTGAGCCCGGCCATCGCCGGCGCGGGTTCTTCAATATCGCCGTCGAGCCATTCTTCGCCCTGAATCTGCAGATCGGCGACTTCGCTGGCGAGCAGTTGGTGTGGCAGGTTGTACAGCCGCCACGGATCAGCTTCGTTCGGCCACAGGTTCTGCGCGCCCCAATGCGCGGCGAACAACACCAGTGGCACGCTCCACACCGCGCGGGGCAGGGCTGGGCGAGGGTTGTCACGCCCGAGATACCGGGTCAGCAGCCAGACCATCAGCGCCAACAGCAAAACAATGCCCACCGCCGGATGCGCCAAACCCCCGCCGGTAGAGTTTTCGACAAATTGCGGATCGATCAGGTAATGAATGTCGGAAGGTGTCGGCAAGCGGCCGACTGCGCTCACCAGTTCAGCAGTCGCCACCGCCAGCAGGCCCCAGAACAACAGCACCGGCAGCGCCAGCCACCAGGCGCGGCGATGCAGCAAAACCACCAGCGAACTGCCAATGGCCAGATCTGACAGATACCCCAGCGGTGACGACCAGCCCAATACCGCGCGCAGGCACACCGGCACGATCAGCACCAGAATGATCAACGAGACGAGGCGGGCATGCGGATGCCGCAAACGGTGAAAAAGAGCGCTCACAAAAAAAAGACCTTACCGTCATTAAAACGTCAAAAAAGTGTGGGCGATGATACCAAGGGTGGGCGGACTGATCGCCCTTTTAAACGCTTGGGTGATCTGGTTTGGGCAGGTGCTGAATGGCTTGAAACCCAGAGCGGCTCTAGAATTGCCCAACAATCGTCGATATTTCTATCGGCGTGTTTATTGTTTCAGCCTGTTTAATAACTCCAGAACCCAATCAATTCCCCTGTGGGAAAGGGGCAACCTTGCGCTGCCCCTTTATTCGTTACGCTGCGACTTCTTCGCGCTTCACCACCAAGGTCAAAATGTCATAGCTGGCCACCAGTTCACCGAGCTGGTTGGTGACTTCCACGTCCCACGCCACCACGCCTTGCGGAATACCTTGCGGGCTCTTCTTGCCCTGGTCGATCTTGCGTTTGCAGGTCAGGCGCGCCTGAATGGTGTCGCCGATACCGACCGGGTTGATGAAACGCAAAGTGTCGAGGCCGTAGTTGGCCAGCACCGGGCCGGGCGCAGCGGAGACGAACAGGCCGGCGGCCGCCGACAGCACGAAATAGCCGTGGGCGATACGCTTGCCGAACTGCGATTCCTTGGCGGCGATGTCGTCGAAGTGCATGTAGAAGTGGTCACCGGACAGACAGCCGAAGTTGACCAGATCCGCTTCGGTGACAGTGCGGCGGTGAGTCAGCAGCGACTCGCCGATCTGCAGATCCTGGAAGTGTCGACGGAATGGATGCACTTCGGTCTCGATGACTTTTGCGCCGCGCACGTGTTCACCGGTGACGGCAGCAAGCATGGTCGGCGAGCCCTGCACGGCGGCGCGTTGCAGGTAGTGTTTGACCGCGCGCAAGCCACCCAACTCTTCACCACCACCAGCGCGACCCGGGCCGCCGTGTTTCAGTTGTGGCAGTGGCGAACCATGGCCGGTGGATTCGGCAGCGGATTCGCGATCCAGCACCAACAGACGCCCGTGCCAGGCCGCGGCGACCGGAATGGCTTTGGCGGCGATTTTCGGATCCTTGGTCACCAGGCTGGCAACCAGACTGCCCTTGCCGCGCGCGGCCAGCACCAGCGCTTCATCGAGATCGTCGTAGGCCATCAGTGTGCTGACCGGGCCGAAGGCTTCGATGTCATGCGCGCCACCTTCGGCGTGCGGATCACGGGCCAGCAACAGCGTTGGAGCGAAGAATGCGCCTTGGCTGACGTTTGCGCCGCGCGGTTCGAAACCGTCCTCAGCGCCGAACAGCTGATCGCAGCTTTGCAGCAAGCTTTGCAAGCGTTCGCCGACGTCCTTCTGCTGATCATGGGAAGCCAATGCACCCATGCGCACGCCTTCCACGGATGGATCGCCGACGACGACTTTCGCCAAACGATCGCGCAGACGTGTGGCGACGGCGTCGATGTGTTGCTTGGGCACGATGGCGCGGCGAATCGCGGTGCATTTCTGCCCGGCCTTGGTGGTCATCTCGCGGGCGACTTCTTTGATGAACAGCTCGAACTCTTCGTCGTCCGGGGTTACGTCAGGGGCGAGGATCGCGCAGTTCAGTGAGTCGGCCTCGGCGTTGAACGGCACCGAGTTGCGGATCAGGTTCAGGTTGACGCGCAGCTTGGCGGCGGTGTCGGCGGAACCGGTGAAGGTCACCACGTCCTGGCCTTGCATGCGGTCAAGGAGGTCGCCGGTGCTGCCGATCACCAGTTGCAGGCTGCCGGTCGGCAACAGACCCGAGGCATCCATCATGCGCACCACGGCTTCGGTCAGATAGCTGGTGGCGCTGGCCGGTTTGACGATGCACGGCATGCCCGCGAGGAAGCACGGCGCGAATTTTTCCAGCATGCCCCAGATCGGAAAGTTGAACGCGTTGATGTGCACCGCGACGCCGCCGCGCGGCACCAGAATGTGCGTGCCGGCAAAGGTGCCGAGTTTGCCCAAGGCTAGCGCCGGGCCTTCGTGGACGATGTTGCCCGACGGCAACTCACGCGCGCCGAGGCCGGCGTAGGTGAACAGCGTGCCGTTGCCGCCCTCGATGTCGATCCAGCTGTCGGCGCGGGTGGCGCCGCTGTGGTGCGAGAGCGCGTAAAGCTCTTCCTTGCGTTCGCTGAGGTACAGCGCCAGGGCTTTGAGGCGTTGCGCGCGTTGCTGGAAGTCGAGCTTCATCAGTTCGGTGACGCCTTGGCGGCGACCGAATTCGATAGCTTCGGCGAAGTCCGGGCGCTCTTCGTGAGTGCGTGCCAGCTCGTGGCCGTCGATGGCGCTGCGCAGGATTTGCGCGCCGTGCTGGCCGATCCAGCGGCCGGCGAGGAAGCTTTGCAGGGTAGGGGCGTGGGGCATGAAATAAGCTCCTGTGCTTGAAATTAGTGTTGGCTGGCGCCGGACGCGCCGATGCCGGTCATCGAACGGATGAACTGAGTAAGCCCGCTCCCACATTGGTTCGTGTTGATGCCTGGCTCATTGAGCACCACCATTCCCCTGTAGGAGTGAGCCTGCTCGCGAAAGCGGTGTGTCAGGCAACTTCAGTGTTGAATCTGATGACGCCTTCGCGAGCAGGCTCACTCCCACATGGTTTTGTGTTGATGCCTGGCTCATCGAGCACCACCATTCCCCTGTGGGAGCGAGCCTGCTCGCGAAAGCGGTGTGTCAGGCGACATCAATGTTGAATCTGATGACGCCTTCGCGAGCAGGCTCGCTCCCACATGGTTTTGTGTTGATGCCTGGCGCTGTGAGCACCGCCATCCTCTGTGGGAGCGAGCCTGCTCGCGAAAGCGGTGTGTCAGGCGACTTCATGTTGAATTTGATGACGCCTTCGCGAGCAGGCTCACTCCTACAGGGGATGGGTTTGAATCCTTTAGAACTGGTCGAAATCGAGGACGACTTTGTCGCTCACCGGGTATGCCTGGCACGACAGCACATAGCCCGCCGCGACTTCGTAATCTTCCAGCGCATGGTTGCTGTCCATGTCGACTTCGCCTTCGATGACTTTGCACTTGCAGGTCGAGCACACGCCGGCCTTGCACGAGTACGGCAGCTCCAGGCCTTGCGCATTGCCGGCATCGAGCAGGCTCTGGCTGTTGCGCGGCAGTTCGAACGCCACAGCGCGGCCGTCGCTGATCACGGTGATCTGGCTGACCCCGGCGTCGAGCATTTGCGCGGCTTCGCGGGCTTCGCGTTTGTGCTGGCTGCCGGCCGCGGCGAACAGTTCGAAGTGGATGCGCTCGGCGCCCATGCCTTTGGCCTTGAGGCTGTCGCGCACGGTTTCGGTCATCTCTTGCGGGCCGCAAATGAACGCTGCGTCGAGGGCTTTGACGTCGAGCCAGCGGCTGAACAGTTGCTCGCATTTCTGCGCGTCGATGCGACCGTTGTAGAGGTCAACATCCTGTTGCTCACGGCTGAACACGAAGATCAGATTGAGACGTTGCAGGTAACGGTTTTTCAGATCCTCCAGCTGTTCACGGAACAATGCGCCGGAGCTGGAACGGTTGCCGTACAGCAACGTGACGCGGCTGTGCGGTTCGTTCTCCAGCGTGGTTTTGATGATCGACAGAATCGGCGTGATGCCCGAACCCGCTGCCACAGCGAGGTAATTGCCATGCCGCGCCGGATCCAGATCAACATGGAAATGCCCGGCCGGCGGCATCACTTCCAGCGTGTGCCCGGGCTGCAATTGCTCATTGGCAAACGCCGAAAACCGCCCGCCGGCCACGCGTTTGATCGCAATGCGCAGTTCGCCGTCATTGACCCCGGTGCAGATCGAGTACGAGCGGCGCACTTCTTCACCGTCCATCTGCGTGCGCATCACCAGGTGCTGGCCTTGGGTGAACTGAAAACTGTCCTGCAGGTGCTGCGGAATGTCGAAGGCGATGGACACGGCGTCACGGGTTTCGCTGCGCACGTCCTTGATGGTCAGGCTGTGAAATTTGCTCATTATTGTTCTCCCGACACGGCGCTGTGCCGTTCAGATGCACTTGAAATAGTCGAAGGGCTCGCGGCAATCGCAGCAGCGGTACAAGGCTTTACACGCGGTCGAACCGAACTCGCTGAGCACTTCGGTGTGGGCGCTGCCGCACTGCGGGCAGAGCACCGTCGGACTCTCGCCGAGCAGCGTGCGTTTGCTTGCGCTGCCATCGGGCGGGGCGATGCCGTAAGCGCGCAGGCGTTCGCGACCATCGGCGGTGATCCAGTCGGTCGACCACGCCGGGGTCAATTTGCGCTCCAGTTTCGGCGCATTGAATCCGGCCTGTTCCAGCGCGGTGCGGATGTCATCCTCGATCACTTCGGTGGCCGGGCAACCGGAGTAGGTCGGCGTGACCACCACGTGCAGATGCCCGGCCTGCCAGTCGAGATCGCGGACGATACCCAGATCGACCACGCTGACCACCGGCACTTCCGGATCCATGACTTCGGCGAGGGTCGCCCAGGCCTTGTCCAGATCACCGAGCAGCGCCGGCCGGGCGCCGCGATCGCTGGTGATCAACTCACCAGGTTGCATCGGGATACGCTCGTGGCAGGAACTGCATTTCTGCGAGCAAAATGCCCAAGTGTTCGCTGTGCAGACCGCGACGGGCATTCAGATAGAAGTAACTCGGCGCCGCCGGGACGGGCAGGGTGGCGCGAGTGAACACGTCGTTGACCGTGGTTTGCCATTGCGCAGCGACGCTGGCGATGTCCGGCGAAATACCGGCCGCGCACAGATGTTGTTCGCTGTCGTCAGCGGCGATCAGTTCGACGGTAAAACGCCAGACTTCCGGAATCGCCGCGAGCATGCGCCGATGGCTTTCTTCGGTGCCATCGCCCAGGCGTTCGATCCACTCGCCGGAGCGGCGCAGGTGATAGGTGACTTCCTTGGCCGCTTTGGCGGCGATCCCGGCAATGCGTTCGTCGCTCGACTGGCTCAGGCCCTGCAACACCGGCAGGTGCCAGGCGTCGTAGAGGAATTGCTTGAGCATGGTTACGGCGTAATCGCCATTCGGTTGCTCGACCAGCAGCAGATTGCGGTAGGCGCGCTCGTCGCGGCGGAAGGCCAGATCATCGGCATCGCGGCCGTCATCCAGCAACTCGGCAGCGTATTCCAGCCAGTGCCGCGCCTGCCCAACGAGGTCGAGGCCGACGTTCATCAGCGCCAGTTCTTCTTCCAGCGCCGGCGCCTTGCCGCACCATTGGCACAGACGCTGGCCCTGAATCAGGGCGCTGTCGCCGAGGCGCAGCAGATATTCGATCAGATCGGTTTTATCGTTCATGGTCGACCTCACATGTGCCCGACTTCGGCCGGCAGTTCGTAGAAACTGGCGTGGCGATAAACCTTGTCGTCAGCCGGATCGAACAGCGGATCCTTTTCATCCGGCGACGAGGCGGTGATCAGCGCCGAAGGCACCACCCACAGGCTCACGCCTTCACTGCGACGGGTGTAGAGCTCGCGGGCGTTTTCGATGGCCATGGTGGTGTCGGCGGCATGCACGCTGCCGACGTGCTTGTGATTGAGGCCGTGCTTGCTGCGCACGAAAACTTCGAAAAGGGTCCATTGGGACATGTCATTCACTCCACATCAGTTCGGTTAGTGCGGCTGACAATCGATCGTTCCCACGCTCCTGCGTGGGAATGCAGCCCGTGACGCTCCGCGTCACTGGACGCAGAGCGTCCCTTGAGGCGTTCCCACGCAGAGCGTGGGAACGATCAGCAGTCGTGCCTTGGGTCAGGCGGCGTTCTTGTTGTGTTTTTTACGGGCATGAGCGACGGCGGCTTCGCGTACCCAGGCGCCGTCTTCAATGGCTTTGCGGCGGGTGGCGACGCGCTCCTGATTGCACGGGCCGTTGCCCTTGAGCACTTCGTAGAATTCGTTCCACTGGATTTCGCCAAAATCGTAGTGGCCGCGCTCGGCGTTCCACTTCAAGTCAGGATCGGGGCAGGTGCAGCCGAGCAGTTCGAGCTGCGGGATGGTCTGGTCGATAAAGCGCTGGCGCAGTTCGTCGTTGCTCTGGCGCTTGATCTTCCAGGCCATCGATTGCGCACTGTTTGGCGAGTGCTCATCGCTCGGGCCGAACATCATCAGCGACGGCCACCACAGGCGATTGATCGTGTCCTGCACCATGTCTTTTTGCGCCTGAGTGCCGTAACGCATCATGGTCAGGAGAATTTCGTAGCCCTGGCGCTGATGGAAACTCTCTTCCTTGCAGATGCGCACCATGGCCCGCGAGTAGGGGCCGTATGAAGTGCGCTGCAGCACCACCTGATTGACGATCGCGGCGCCGTCGACCAGCCAGCCCACCGCGCCCATGTCAGCCCAGTTCAGCGTCGGGTAGTTGAAGATGCTCGAATACTTGGCTTTGCCGCTGTGCAGCTTGGCGATCTCTTCATCGCGGTCGGCACCGAGGGTTTCCATCGCGCTGTAGAGGTACAGACCGTGGCCAGCCTCATCCTGAATCTTCGCCATCAATTGCAGTTTGCGTTTCAGCGACGGCGCGCGAGTCACCCAGTTGCCTTCCGGGAGCATGCCGACGATTTCGGAGTGGGCGTGCTGGGAAATCTGCCGGATCAGCGTCTGGCGATACGCATCGGGCATCCAGTTTTTCGCTTCGATCTTGATTTCTGAATCGATTTTTTCCTGGAAGGCGCGTTCCTCTTCGGACATCTCCGCAAGGTCTTTGATGCGCTTGACGCCGGTTTCTACAAGCTGTGCGTACATTATTGTTCTCCTGCCTCAGGTTTTTCGAAGGCATGTTCGAGGGCATGGATAACTTTATAAGTGATACGGAAATTAATATCAAACACAAAATAACGTGTCGTATGTTTTTTCTGTATCGCTTCGGATGAATGGTGAGCGGTGCCCCGCATTTGCAAAGCGGAAAAACGCGCACGGCGATGCTCGGCAGAGCATCGCCGTGGTTTTGCAGGGGGAGGGAGGGATTGCAGCGAGCAGCGAAGGCCTTGCACCTTCGCCGCTGTTATTGCTTTTAAGCTTTCACGCGTTTATCGATCACATGGCAGGCCTTGCCTTCCGAGCGTTTGATCGAGAATGGCGGCTGCAGCAGCACCCGTGAACTGATACCGATATACGTCTTGATGTGCTTGCTCAGCTCGCCGCACAGAGCTTTCTGCTGTTCATCACTCAAGCCTTGATGCTCGGCCTTGAGCTCGACGTGGACATCGACGCTGTCGAGATTGCCGTTGCGATACAGGTGAATCTCGTATGACTCCGACAGCTGTTTGACTTTCAGCACCTGCTCTTCGACCTGGGTCGGGAACACGTTGACGCCACGGATGATCAGCATGTCGTCGCTGCGGCCGGTGATCTTGTCGATACGGCGCATCGGGCGTGCGGTGCCCGGCAGCAGGCGGGTGAGGTCGCGGGTGCGGTAGCGGATCATCGGCAGGGCTTCTTTGCTCAGCGAAGTGAACACCAGTTCGCCCATCTGTCCGTCCGGCAGCACTTCGCCGGTGATCGGGTCGATGATTTCCGGGTAGAAATGGTCTTCCCAGATCGTTGGGCCGTCGCGGCTTTCCGCGCATTCCATGGCCACGCCCGGGCCCATGATTTCCGACAAGCCATAGATGTCGAGCGCAGTGATGCCCAAGCGTGCCTCGATGGCGCTGCGCAGTTCGGCAGTCCACGGCTCGGCGCCGAAGATGCCCAGGCGCAGGGCCAGTTTGTGCGGGTCGATGCCCTGACGTTCGATCTCGTCGGCGATGTTGAGCATGTACGACGGCGTGACCATGATGATGTCGGGCTGGAAATCCTTGATCAATTGCACTTGTTTTTCGGTCTGGCCGCCGGACATCGGAATCACCGTGCAACCCAAGCGTTCAGCACCGTAATGCGCGCCGAGGCCGCCGGTGAACAGGCCGTAACCGTAAGAGATGTGCACCTTGTCACCGCGGCGGCCGCCGCCGGCGCGAATCGAGCGGGCAACGATGTTTGCCCAGGTGTCGATGTCGTTCTGCGTGTAACCGACCACGGTCGGTTTGCCGGTGGTGCCGCTGGACGCGTGCAGGCGCACGACGTCATGCATCGGTACGGCAAACATGCCGTAGGGATAGTTGTCGCGCAGGTCGGATTTGGTGGTGAACGGAAACTTCGCCAGATCATCCAGCGAGCGAATGTCGTCCGGGTGCACGCCCAGGGCATCGAAGCGTTGACGGTACAGCGGCACATTGTTGTAGGCGTGGTTGAGGCTCCAGCGCAGGCGCTCGAGTTGATGCTGACGCAACTGGTCGACGCTGGCGGTTTCCAGCGGATCCAGTTCAGGGTTGAGCACGGCTTGGGCAATTGGCATGTTCATGACTTCACTCGAATTATTTTTGTGTTTCCGCCCCGGTGGCGCAGGGCTCTGAGTGCATGCCCCAAGGATACCTGTCGGCACCTCGGGAATCGCGGTTCTTTAGTCGGATAAACGTTCGATCACCAGCGCGATGCCTTGACCGACACCGATGCACATGGTGCACAGCGCATAGCGGCCCTGACGCTCTTCCAATTCCTGCAGGGCGGTGGTGACCAGTCGCGCGCCGCTCATCCCCAGCGGATGGCCGAGGGCAATGGCGCCGCCGTTCGGGTTGACGCGTGGGTCGTCATCGCCCAGACCGAGTTCACGCAGCACCGCCAGGCCTTGCGCGGCGAACGCTTCGTTGAGTTCGATGACGTCCATGTCGGCGAGGCTGAGGTTGGCCAGTTCCAGCACCTTGCGCGTGGCCGGCACCGGGCCGATGCCCATGATCCGTGGCTCGACGCCGGCAGTGGCCATCGCCACGACCCGGCCGCGAGCCTTCAAACCGTAACGCTGTGCGGTTTGCGCATTGGCCAGCAGCACGGCGCAGGCGCCGTCATTCACGCCCGAAGCATTGCCGGCGGTGATGCTGCCGCCCTCGCGGAAGGGTGTGCCGAGTTTCTGCAGTTGCTCCAGCGTGGTGTCGGCGCGCGGGTGTTCGTCATGCTCGACGACTTTGGCCGGGCCTTTGCGCTGGGGGATTTCCACGGCAACGATTTCTTTCGCCAAGCGTCCGCTGGCCTGCGCGGCCGAGGCGCGTTGCTGGCTGCGCAGGGCGAAGGCGTCCTGGTCGGCGCGGGAAATGTTGAACTGTGCGGCGACGTTTTCTGCGGTCTCGGGCATCGAATCAATGCCGAAGGTTTTCTTCATCAGCGGATTGACGAAACGCCAGCCGATGGTGGTGTCGTGCATCTCTGCGGAACGGGAAAACGCGGTCTCGGCCTTGCCCATCACCAGCGGCGCACGCGACATCGATTCGACGCCGCCGACCAGCATCAGCCCGGCCTCACCGCTGCGAATCGCCCGTGCGGCAGTGCCGATCGCATCCAGTCCCGAGCCGCACAAACGGTTGAGCGTGGTGCCCGGCACGCTGACCGGCAGCCCGGCCAACAGCGCCGACATGCGCGCAACGTTGCGGTTGTCTTCACCGGCCTGATTGGCGCAGCCGTAGATCACGTCGTCGACCTGGCTCCAGTCGACTTGCGGGTGGCGACGCAACAGTTCACGCAGCGGCACGGCGCCGAGGTCGTCGGCGCGCACGCTGCTCAAGCTGCCGGCGTAGCGACCGATCGGGGTGCGCACGGCGTCGATGATCAGAGCGTCATTCATGGGGAGTCTCCGGCGTCAGCACGGTGCCGCGCACTTTGTAGGATTTGCCGTGGAACAGGGCGATCAATTGGCCCTGCTGGTTTTCAATGCGCACGTCGTAGTTGCCAGTGCGGCCCGAGCGCGATTGCTCGGTGCAGCGTGCGGTGAGCGTGTCGCCCAACTGCGCGGGCGCGATGTAATCGATGCTGCAACCGATCGCCACGGTGGCGTCGTTGTAACTGTTGCAGGCAAAGGCAAACGCCGAGTCGGCGAGGGCGAATAGGAAACCGCCGTGGCAGGTGCCGTGGCCTTGAATCATGTCGGCGCGCACGCCCATGCCCAAGGTGCAACTGCCGGGCGCGGCGCTGATCAGGCGGATGCCCAAACCTTGGGTGGCGGCATCGCGGTCGAACATGGTTTGCGCGCAACGGCTGGCGAGGCTCATGGCTTCAAGGCTGGTCATGGAATGTGCTCCCTTCGGCGACTTTGCGGCGTAACAGCAGCGATGGCCGGTAGCGCTCTTCGCCGTAACTGGTTTGCAGGTGGTCGAGGACTTGGGTGATCTGCGCCAGGCCGATGCGCTCGGCCCAGGCTAATGGGCCTTGCGGATAATTGACCCCGGCGCGCATGGCCAGATCGATGTCCGCCGCCGAGGCAACGTCGTGCAGCACGGTGTCGGCGGCTTCGTTGGTGAGCATGGCGACGGTGCGCAACACGGCGAGGCCCGGTGTGTCGCTGAGCAGGCTGACCTGCAGGCCGGCGCCTTGCAGCAGGGCGATGCCTTGTTCGCGGGCGTCAGTGCTGATGTCCGCCGAGCAACTGATGGCGATGCGTTTGGCGCTGGCGTAATCGAAAGCCAGGTCAATCAGGATCAGATTGCGTAGGCCATCTTCCTTCGCGCGTTGGCTGGCCATGCGCCCGTCGCTCAGGGCCAATACCGCTTCGCCGACCCTTAACAGGCCTTTGCCATCGCGCGTGATCACGCTGGTTTTCAGGCGTGGCAGCAAATCGTTAAGGACGCCGAGATCGCCTTCGACCACGCAGCTATCGACGCTCGCATCGCTGCTGATTTGTTGCGGCTGCGGACGTTGCGCGCCTTCGCTGTAATCGTAAAAACCACGACCGCTTTTACGGCCGAAGCGTCCGGCGTCGACCAGTTCTTTCTGGATCAGCGACGGCTGAAAACGAGTGTCGCCGTAATAGGCGTCGAACACCGAACAGGTCACCGCGTAATTCACATCGTGGCCGATCAGATCAGTGAGTTCGAAGGCGCCCATGGCAAAGCCGCCAGCCTCACGCATCAGCGCGTCGAGGGTGGCGCAATCGGCGGCGCCTTCCTGCAACAGGCGCAGACTTTCGGCGTAGAACGGCCGGGCCACGCGATTGACGATGAAACCCGGCGTCGAACGGGTGTGAACCGGTTGCTTGCCCCAGGCTTTGGCGGTGTCGAACAGAGTGCGGGCGAGGGCGGGATCGCTGGCCAGGCCGGAAACGATTTCCACCAGTGGCATCACCGGCGCCGGGTTGAAGAAGTGCAGTCCGAGCAGACGTTCCGGGCGTTGCAGCCCTGCAGCAATGCTGGTGATCGACAGTGAAGAAGTGTTGCTGGCGAGAATGCAGTCGTCGCCGCAAAGACCTTCCAACTGTTTGAACAACCCGCGTTTGACTTCAAGGTTTTCGACAATCGCTTCGATGATCAACGTGCAGTCGGCCAGCGTTTCGATGGCTTCTACCGCGTGCAAGCGAGCGACGATGGCGCCGCGCTCATCCGCCGCGAGTTTGCCTTTCTCCACGCGTTTACCGAGCTGGCAGTCGATACCGTCGATGGCTTGCGCGGCGGCGCCCGGACGATTGTCCAGCAGCAACACCGAATGCCCGGCTTGCGCCGCGACTTGCGCAATGCCGGCGCCCATGGCGCCGGCACCGATCACGGCGATTTTTGCGTTGCGGTCGAGTGCGCTCATGTTCAGCGACCCTTGAACGCTGGGGTGCGTTTGTCCATGAAGGCGCTGACGCCTTCGCGGTAATCCTCGCTGCGCCCGGCCAGCCGTTGCAGGTCGCGCTCCAGCTCAAGCTGTTCATCGAAGGTGTTGCTGAGGCTGGCGTTGAGGCTGCGTTTGATCAGCGCCAGACCGTAAGTCGGTTGTGTGGCCAAGTGGCGGGCGAGGGTCAGCGCTTCGTCGCGCAATTGCGCATCGTCAACGCAGCGATAGATCAGCCCCCATTGCTCAGCCTGTTCGGCGCTCAAACGGTTGCCGAGCAAGGCCAAGGCTTTGGCGCGGGCCATGCCAACCAGTCGCGGCAACGTCCAGGTGCCGCCGGAATCCGGGATCAGGCCGATTTTGCAGAACGCTTGAATGAAGCTCGCCGAACGCGCCGCCAGCACCAGATCGCAGGCCAGCGGAATGTTCGCGCCGGCCCCGGCTGCAACGCCGTTGACCGCGCAAATCACCGGCATTGGCAGATCGCGTAACTGGCGGATCAACGGGTTGTAGAAGGTTTCGATCGACACGCCGAGATCCGGTGCTTCAGTGCCTGGCGCGACATTGCGGTCGCTGAGGTCTTGCCCGGCGCAGAAACCACGACCTTCACCGGTCAGCAGCAGCACGCGCACTTCCGGGTTCTGCCGCACCTGCTTCAGCGCTTCCTTGACCTCCAGGTGCATGGCGGTGTTGAAGCTGTTCAGTTGCTCGGGCCGGTTGAGGCTGAGCAGGGCGACGCCGGCCTCGATGGAAAACAGGATGTGTTCGAAGTTCATGGGCAAGGCTCTCCGGGAGATCGTTCGAATCGGTTATTGGCCGCGAAACTGCGGCGCTCGCTTGTCTTGAAAGGCGCGGATGCCTTCATCGCGGTCGGCGGTGCCGGCCAGCAAGGTGAAGGCGTGGCGCTCGAAACGCAGGCCGCTGGCCAGGTCGGTGTCCATCGCCTTGAGCAGCGCTTCCTTGGCCAGACGCACGGCCAATGGCGCTTTCGCGGCGATGGCGTGGGCGATCTGCAGGGCGCGTTCGACGGTGAATTCCGGCTGGGTGATTTCGCTGACCAGGCCGGCGCGGAGCGCATGGCGGGCGTCGATGGCTTCGCCGGTGAGCACCATTTGCATCGCCAGGGATTTACCCACGGCACGCAGCAATCGCTGGGTGCCACCGGCGCCGGGCATGATCCCGAGGTTGATTTCCGGCTGACCGAAACGCGCGTCTTCACCGGCAATCAGGATGTCGGCGTGCATCGCCAATTCGCAGCCGCCGCCGAGGGCGAAGCCGTTGACGGCGGCGATCAGCGGCTTGCTGAAGCGGGTGATGGTTTGCCACGAGGCTTGGCGCGGGTCATTGAGGATGCCGACCAGATCGCGCTCGGCCATTTCCTTGATGTCGGCGCCGGCAGCGAAGGCTTTGCGGCTGCCGGTCAGCACCACGGCGCGGGTCTCGGGGTCGGCTTCGGCGGCGCTCAGTGCAGCGGCGAGTTCGCCGAGCAGTTCGGTGTTGAGGGCATTCAAGGCCTGCGGACGTTGCAGGGTGATCAGGCGCACAGCTTGCAGCTGTTCAACGGCCAGGGTTTGAGGCATGGCAAAGGCCCTCACGGAGCACGCTCGGCTAATGCCGGCTTGTTGTTGGTTCGACGTCAGGCGTCGGTTTTGCCGGAGTATAGGCTTAACGTGATACGTAAATGCAAGATTGAAATGTGATTAACGTGTCTTAAATGGAAGGTTGTGGAATTTGCTACAGCTCGTTGGTTCTTGGTTGGAGTTGAATAACTGATTGAAATAACTCAAATATTGGTAGGTTTTGTGGGGTCGAGATTGCCGATGAACGGTGTTCGACAAAAGCGATACGCTTTTCTCTCTTCACTGCATCGAAATGATGTGATACAAATCAAGCCTGTTTACGCATCGCTTTGCGTATCTCACCGCACAACGTCCACCAAAGGAGCCTGCGATGACCTGTTACAGCCTTGATGGACTGACCCCGGTGGTTGACCCTTCGGCCTATGTGCATCCGTCAGCGGTGTTGATCGGCGACGTGATCATCGGCCCGCATTGCTATGTTGGGCCGCTGGCCAGTTTGCGCGGCGACTTCGGCCGCATCGTGCTGGAAGAGGGCGCTAACTTGCAGGACACCTGCGTGATGCACGGCTTTCCCGACAGCGACACGGTGGTCGAGCGCAATGGCCATATCGGCCACGGCGCGGTGTTGCACGGTTGCCGGATCGGCGCTGACGCGCTGGTCGGGATGAATGCGGTGGTGATGGATAACGCACGAATTGGCGCACGCTCGTTTGTCTCGGCGGCGGCGTTCGTCAAAGCGGGTTTTGAATGCCCGGAACAGTCATTGGTGATGGGCGCACCGGCGAGTATCAAGCGCGTATTGAGTGATCAGGAAGTGGCGTGGAAACAGGCCGGTACTCGCGAGTATCAGGCGCTGGCCCAGCGCTGCCTGACGCAGATGCAAGAGTGCGAACCGCTGAGCGAACCTGAAGCGGATCGCCCGCGGATCAGTGACAGCGGCTTGCGCCCAAAAGCATCTCAATCCCAGTGAGATCAGGTCTTTGTGTGGTTGCAGGACTTTGTGGTGAGGGGATTTATCCCCGACGGGCTGCGAAGCGGCCCCAAAAGCCGGGACTGCTGCGCAGTCCATCGGGGATAAATCCCCTCGCCACAGGGTTCACTCATAAAGGTTTTGATTCGGTATATTCCTTCCTTTTTCATTGTCCGGTACGCCCATGTCATCGCTGACACCTTTGAACCACCTCATCACCCGTTTCCAGGAGCAGACGCCGATCCGCGCCAGTTCCTTGATCATCACGCTGTACGGGGATGCCATCGAGCCCCACGGCGGCACGGTGTGGCTGGGCAGTCTGATCCAGTTGCTCGAACCGATCGGCATCAACGAACGGCTGATCCGTACTTCGATTTTTCGCCTGACCAAAGAAGGCTGGCTGACCGCCGAAAAAGTCGGCCGCCGCAGCTACTACAGCCTCACCGGCACCGGGCGCCGGCGCTTCGATAAGGCCTTCAAGCGCGTGTACAGCTCAACCGTGCCGGCGTGGGATGGTTCGTGGTGCCTGGCGATGCTCACGCAATTGGGCCAGGACAAGCGCAAGCAAGTGCGCGAAGAACTCGAGTGGCAAGGTTTTGGTGCGATTTCGCCGGCCGTACTGGCGTGCCCGCGCAGTGATCGCGCTGACGTCAACGCGACGTTGCAAGACCTCGGCGCGCTCGAAGACACCATCGTTTTCGAAACCACCGCGCAAGACGTATTGGCCTCCAAAGCCCTGCGTGCACAGGTGCGCGAGAGCTGGAACATCGAGGAACTGGCGACGCATTACAGCGAGTTCATCCAATTGTTCCGACCGCTCTGGCAAGCACTGCGCGAGCAGGAAAACCTGCTGCCGGCCGACTGCTTAATGGCACGTCTTCTGCTTATTCATGAATACCGCAAATTGCTGCTGCGCGACCCGCAACTGCCCGACGAATTGCTCCCCGGCGATTGGGAAGGCCGCGCCGCCCGCCAGTTGTGCCGCAACATTTACCGATTGATCTACGCCAAGGCCGAAGAGTGGCTGAACACTGCGCTGGAAACCGCGGACGGGCCGTTGCCGGATGTCGGCGAGAGTTTCTATCGACGTTTTGGCGGCTTGAAATAAGCGCCACAACGAGGGAGCCGCACTGTTCAGGAAGAACGCTTGGATTGACGTAGATAATAAAAACAAGCCTGCGTGAGGCCAGACATGATTTCTTCAACTGCACAACGCCGTGACGGCTTCGATCAATGGATCCATCAGATCAATCAGATCTGTGGCGCCTTCAACGCGCAAACCCTCGGCGCCGATTTCTCCGGGCGCATTCGCGAGTACCAAAGCGGTGCGCTCAAACTGAGTTTTGTCGACGCCTGCCAGGCGCGGCTGTATCGCACGCCAACAGAAATCGCTGCCGGCGAGGGCGGTAAATATTTTGCCGTGTTCCAGCTCGAAGGCTCGGCGGGCATGGCCCAGGGCGACAACAAAGCCTTGCTCTCGGCGGGCGACATCACCCTGATCGACGCCTCGCGCCCGAGCGATTTCACCTACCACGAGAACTCGCGGCAACTGTCGCTGATCCTGCCGACGCATCTGGTCGAGAAGACCTTGCGCTTCAATCAGGTCAAGTGCGGCCACCGCATCCCGGCGAGTTCGCCGATGGCCATGCTCTCGCACCATTTGATTCTCGACGCGACGCGGCAGAAGAACCTCAGCCTGAGCGAAAGCGAAGCGACGCTGGAGGCGATTGTCAGCCTGCTGCGCCCGGCGATCAGCCACAGCGAAGATTGCAGCGATCTGCATGAACGGATCTTTCAGAAAACCCTGGCGTGCATCGACGAGCACATTCGCTGTGAAGAACTCTGTCCGGAGTGGTTAGCGCGGGAAGTCGGCATGTCGGTGCGCGGGCTGTACCGGATCTTTGCAAAAAAGGGTTTGGTGGTGGCGCGCTACATCAAGAATCGGCGGCTGGATTTGTGTGCCGAATCGCTGCGTCAAGCCGGGGCTGAGCAGAAGCTCTCGGTGTTCGGTTATTCCTGGGGCTTTTCCGATTCGAGCCATTTTTCCACGGCATTCAAATCACGCTTCGGCATTGCGCCGGGTGAGTACCGCAGGCAGCACGCCTGAGGCTCAGTAGTGCATGCCGTCATCGATGGCGATGCCTTGCGCGCGCATGGCTTTGATCAGCTCCGCGCGGGTGCCGGGCAGGTTGAGCATGGTTTCGTGGCGCAACTGCGCAATCTCGTCAGCGCTGTACGGCTGATAGTGCGCAGGCGTGCTTTTGCCGGCCATGCCGTCCTCGCGAATCAACCAGTTGAGCAGGTCGGCCAGTTGCGCGTTGTTCAGCGCTGATTGCGACATGCCCGGCACGCGCACCAGAAACTCCCGGCCACCGGGCACCTTCAGAAAGTTACCGACGAAACCGGTCAGACGCGGCGTGTCGTTGGCGGCTGAGCCTGTGCCGTCGGGCAAATGGCAACCTGCGCATTGCAATTGGTAGTTCACGCCGACGCTGTAACCCGCCTGAGCGATGGGCGTTTGCGGCGATTCGTTACCCGGCGCATGCCGCTGATTGGGGTTGGGAATGGCCCGGGCGTAAACCGCTGGCGCGGCCAACACCAAAGCTAGACCCATCACGAACAAATGACGCATAACAACATCCTCAAAAATTACACAAAACCTTTGTAGGAGCTGAGCTTGCTCGCGAAAGCGGTGTGTCAGGCAATCCATATGCTGGATGTGCTGACGTCTTCGCGAGCAAGCTCGGCTCCTACAAAAGGGCGGTGTTGTCAGACGGCGACACCGCGAATAATCGAAACCGTGCAGTGGTAGATGTGCGATTTCGCCGCCAAACACCAGTTCACGTCGTTGTTGTTGAACGGCCGGTACGCCGGTTCTTCGCTGTCGTTGCGCGTACAGGCGCACTGCGCGCAGCTCTGTTTGCCGCAGCAATCGTTGTACGAAATGATGTAATCCTTGCCGTCCGCCGGGTTGCGGCAGGTGCCGATCCAGGTTACTTGCGAGGCTTCGGTGCCGGGTGGGCAGGAGGTCACCGAGCCGCCGCAGCAACTGCACAGAAAGCCGTCGATCGAGCAGTAGCGCCAGTAGTCGCAGCTGTTCGGATCACCGGGATCGCCGGCTTTGGGATTGTCCGCCGCCAGCGCCTTGCTGGTGCGATCCAGTGGCAACAACAGCGGCAGTGCGGCGCCGGCGACCATCAGCGAGCCCATGCGCGCCAGCAATTTGCGTCGCGATGTGGTGTCGGCCACGCGGCGGGTCGAGCGCTCAAAGAGCAGATCCAGCAGTTTCATAAATGTCTCCCTGCTCAGTGGCTGTGGCTATGGCCGTGACTGTGGTCATGCGGTTGCGGCTGGCTGTTGAGGTATTCCTGCAGCGTGGCGCTGTGCAGGTGTTCGACCTCGAACAGGCTGTCCAGATGCTCGCGGGAATTGACCAGACCTTTGGCGCGCAAGGTGCCGGATTTGTCGATCAGCGCGGCGTACGGCAGCTTGCCGATCTGGTAGGTCATGCCGACTTCCGGGCCGACCACGTAGGT
This sequence comes from Pseudomonas sp. 18058, assembly GCF_902706155.1. Classification (NCBI taxonomy): domain Bacteria; kingdom Pseudomonadati; phylum Pseudomonadota; class Gammaproteobacteria; order Pseudomonadales; family Pseudomonadaceae; genus Pseudomonas; species Pseudomonas sp. 18058. Next base: position 4,515 of record NZ_CACSJY010000060.1, on the reverse strand, counting down.
CATGTCATCGAGTTTGTGTTCGCGGATCAGCGCTTGTTGGGCATCCATGTCGCCGTCGCTGATAAACACCACGTCGAGTCGATCGGCTTGTTGTTTGGCGATGGATTTGATCGCCGGCAGCAGCGATTTGCAGATCGGGCAGGTCGGCGAGAGGAAGAACAGCAACTGGTTCTTTTCCCCGGCATAACCAAAATTGACCGGACGACCATGACGATCAGCAGCGGTCACTTGCGGCGCCGCTTCGTTGACCGCCACACCCTTATCGACCATCAGCGCACCGGCCGGAGCAATGCGCCCGTGCAGCACGCCGATCTGCCGCACCAGGCCCATCACCGCGAACGCCAGCGCAATCAGCAGCACCCACAACAGCACGTTGGAAATCATCAGACCTTGCATAAATCACCTACCAATCAATTTGAGCAGAAGAGGGGAGTTGGCCAGCAAGCCGTCGGCGGCGGCGTAGATCAGCAGCGCAACAGCACTGGCGGCGACGGTGACAAAACCGTCGAAGAAACCCAGGTCGCGAACGATCGGTGTGGTGCTCGCCAGTAACGCCAAAGCCACTAACACCGCGTTGCGCGCCAGCAGCACCGGGCGCAGTGGCTGTGCTTGATCCGGCCCGGCACAGCCGCAGTCGATGTCGCGGCGACCGCGCCACAGGTTGATGCCGATGGCGGAGGCGTACAGCGCGATCAACGCAGCTGCGCAGACCGCTGCAATGGCGCGGCTGAACGGCACCAGCAGGGCAAAAGCGATGAGCAACTCCAGCAGCGGAATCACTCGGCCCACGGGCCGTACCAGCGTTTCGGGCAGCAGTTGATAGTCCGCCAGTTGCTTGGCAAACCGCCCAGGTGCGCGCAGCTTGTGCGTCGCCGCGCTGGCCAGCAGCACGGCGACGGCCAGCGCACTGGCGATGATGAAAATCGGGTCAAGGGTCATGACTGAACCTCCTCAGTAGCTCATGACTTGCGTCGCGGTTTTCGCGACTTTCGGCATGCTCGATTGAAGCTTGTTGGTGCTCAGATCGAAGACCTGCAAACCGCCCTCGACGTCAGCGCCGAGCAGCAACGGTTTGTCGTCGCCGGTGGCTTGCAGGCTCCAGACCGGTGTCGGTGCTTCGAGGGTCGCGACCTTCTTGCCGGTCTTGATATCGAAGGCCCAGATCAGCGTGCTCGGGTCTTCCCACTTCATCGCTTCGTGGGCGTCGTGCATCAACACGTACAGGCGATCGAGCTTCGGTGCGACCGCCATCAACTGCCAGCCGCCAGGAGCCCAACCGGTTTTCTTTTCGGCGTCGTTGACCAGCGACCACGCCGGCAGAATCTTCGGCGCGTCGCCAGCGAAATCGACCGGGCGCACGGTGCCGGTGGTGGTGACGAAGTAGTAGGTGTCGCCGACGTTGACCGCGCGCTCGTTGAGCTTCTCGGCGTTCGGGTCGAAGAACGGCGTGCGGCTGCGCGCGGTTTCCTGGCCCTGATCATTGAGGGTGACCACTTGCAGGCTGCCGTCGCCGCACAACGAGGCGAAGCGGCGGTTGCCGACCGGGTAATTGAGCACGCAACCGGGGATGGCGATTTCACTGCTGACCGCATGGGACTGGGTGTCGACCACGGTCACCGAGGTCGATGGGGTGAAGTTGTAGACGTAGACGAAGCGGTCATCGCCGCTCGGTTTCAGGCCGTAGCGCTGGGTCAGGGATTCGGCGCGTTTGCTTGGAATCACCACTTCCCACGAGGGCGACAGCGTCGAGGTGTCCCACGCGGTGAGCACGTCGGTGCGGGTGCCGCGAGTGCCGCGCGAGTAGAACAGGTCGGCGCTGTACAGGGTTTTGCGGTCATGGCTCAGGGCCGATGGCGCGGCAAAACCGGTCGGCACCATGCCGAGGATTTTCTTCTTGTCGGGATCGACCACGGTGACGCGGCCCATCACGAAACTTTCGAATTCGACGTCGACCACGTAAGCGCGGTGCGCTTCGGGCGGGAACGCCAGCGTGGTCTGGCCGATGGTGTCGGGCGGCAGATCGGCATGGGCGCTGTTCAAGCCGAGCATCAGCAGGCTCAAGCCCAGCGCTGACGGTACGGTGATCCGGTTGGTTCGCATTGAAGGGGGACTCCCTGACTGGTGCCCTGAAAAGTGGGTGCCAGTGGATTCTGCCTCTGCGGCGAAACCGGGGAATTGCTGTGTCTGCCAAGTGCTTGTGTGTCTGTGCCAGTCGCAATTGGCAGCCTTGCCAACACGACTGGCAGGCAGGGCAAAACCTGCTTTGGCGGCAGGCCAGACAATCTCCATCAGCTCCCGTCGCCACCAATCCCTGTAGGAGCTGAGCTTGCTCGCGAAAGCGGTGTGTCAGGCAACCCCTGTTCTGAATGTGCTGACGTCTTCGCGAGCAAGCTCGGCTCCTACAGGGATTGGTGTGTATTCACTGTTTTTTTGGATGTGTCTTCTATGTCCCTGCTCAAATTCGCCTGTGCTTCGTTGTTTTCTCTGACACTCGCCCAAGCCGCTGTCGCCGCCGATTGCGCGGCGGATTCATCCCACGGCGCACAAATTTTCAACACCGAATGCGGCGTCTGCCACGCGGTTAAAAAAGACGTCACCGGCATGATGGGCCCCAACCTTAACGGCGTGATCGGGCGCAAATCCGGCTCGCTGGCAGGCTTCAGCTATTCCCAGGCGATGCGCAGCAAAGACGTCACCTGGCAGGCCGAGACCATCGCCGAACTGATCACCCAACCCCAGGCCTACGTGCCCGGCACCTACATGCCCTACATGGGCCTGGCCTCGAAAGATGATCGTGAGGCCGTGGTGTGTTTCCTCAATTCCAAGGAGGCTTTATGAGCAACGTTGCAATGCTGCCGCAAGTCGCGGCGTTCATTGATCGTCGACATGGCTGCTTTATCGATGGCCAGTGGCAATTCGCTGACGGGCCGACGATTGCCGTGGTCGATCCGGCCACCGGCCAGACCTTGTGCGAAACCCTCGATGCGCCGACCGAACTGGTCGAGCGCGCGGTGCAGTCGTCGCACGCGGCGTTCAAGTCTGGCGTGTGGTCGGGGCTGCGCCCGGCCGATCGCGAGCGCATCCTGCTGAATTTCACCCGCCTGGTCGAGGAGCACGGCGAAGAGCTGGCGCAACTGGAAACCCTCAGCCAGGGCAAGTCGATCAACATGGCCCGCGCGCTGGACGTCAACGCCACCGTGGAATTCATGCGCTACATGTCGGGCTGGGCGACCAAGATCGAAGGGCAGACCTTCGACGTGTCGATTCCGCTGCCGCCGGGAACAAAATTCACCACGTTCACCAAACGCGAACCGGTGGGTGTGGTGGTCGGCATCGTACCGTGGAATTTTCCATTGATGATCGCCGCGTGGAAGTTGATGCCGGCGCTGGCCACCGGTTGCACGGTGGTGATCAAACCGGCGATGGAAACTCCGCTGACGGCCATGCGTCTGGCTGAACTGGCGTTAGAGGCGGGCATTCCGGCAGGCGTGTTCAACGTGGTCACGGGCGGCGGGGCTTCGGTCGGCGGCGCGCTGACGGCGCATCCACTGGTGAGCAAGGTGTCGTTCACCGGTTCGACGGCGGTGGGCAAAACCGTTGGTGTCGCGTGCATGGCCAACATGACCCGTTTTGCGCTGGAACTGGGCGGCAAGAACCCGATGATTCTGCTGGCTGATGCCGATGTTGAAAAAGCCATTCAAGGCGCGATTCTCGGTGGCTTGCTGAACAACGGTCAGGTGTGCGCGGCGGCGTCGCGCTTCTATGTGCATCGTTCGATTCACGACCAGTTTGTCGAAGGTCTCGCGGCAGTGGTTTCGGCCATGCCGATTGGCGCGGGGATGAACTGCGAGGCAGCGATTAATCCGCTGGTGTCACGCAAGCAGCAACAGAGCGTGCTCAAGCACATCGAACTGGCCAAGCGTGAAGGCGCGCGGGTGGTGTGTGGCGGTGAGCTGCTGGAAGGCGAGGGTTTCTACGTGCAGCCGACGGTGTTGGCGGATGTCGATCACAGCATGGCCGTGGCCCGTGAAGAAGTGTTCGGCCCGGTGTTGGCGGTGATTGCGTTTGATGATGAAGACGCGATGATCGAGTTGGCCAATGACAATCCGTATGGTTTGGCCGCGAGTTTGTGGACGAACGATTTGAGCAAGGCGATGAACCTGGTGCCGCGTATTGAAGCGGGCACGGTGTGGGTGAATGCGCATGTGCTGCTGGATCCGGCGATGCCGTTTGGCGGGGTCAAGCAATCGGGGATGGGGCGAGAGTTTGGCAGGACGGTGATCGAGGCCTACACCGAAATGAAATCCGTGTGCATAGCCCATTGATCCCCCGTCGCACCTTTTACATTTGAAATGCATCCCCCCTGTGGGAGATTCTATGGTTGCGAACAACGTTTTTTAGGCAGTTTTGCTGACGTATGCTTTCTCGCTCTTCAGCAGCGCGTATGCAATACGCGCGAGTTTACGTGACAAAATCACCAGCGCTTCAGTGGTGGCCTTGCCCTTGTTTCGATGA
>NZ_CACSJY010000059.1:0-35507 GCF_902706155.1 Pseudomonas sp. 18058 | reverse complement strand
GGCTTGCTCGCGAAAGCGGTGTATCAGTTAGAAATTGTTTATCTGACACACCGCCTTCGCGAGCAAGCCCGCTCCCACAGGGTTTTGCATCAGCACAAAAAAACAGGCCGTGAAGCGAGAGCTCCACGGCCTGTTTTGTTTAAAGCGTTTTACAAATTACAGCGAGTGATACGTCGGCAGGGCGAAACGCTGTTGGCTTTGCAGCATGCCGATTTGCGGCAGCTCACTGGCTTGTTCGGCCAGGTCACGACGGATCGCGCTGATCGCCCACGACAGTTGGTCGCCGGCATGCAGTTGTTGATAAGTCAGTGCGCGTTTAAACACCTTGCCGTCGCTGCTGCGCAGGGTCAGCAGGATCCCGCCATCAGGACGTGGCGCAGTGGTGACGTCGAAGTTGGAGAACAGGGAGGTAAATTTCTCTTGGATCAGGCTCATGTCTTTCAGCTCCGTATGCACTTGAATGGCAAGCATGCAGAGGAGGTTGCAGAGTTTGTGCCAGCATTTGATTAAAAAAATATCGTTATAAATCAATAGCTTGAAAAATATTATTTTTCAAGGCGTCGTGCAATCTGCATGAGTGGCCATCGTGCATCCTGCATTTTGCGGGATCGTGATCATTTCTACGGAACCAAACGCTGACCCGGAGATCAGCTCCGCGCCCGCCACGTCAGCGGATACAAAACATTGCAAAAACCGCGTGTACAGCCTGAGAAGCGCTGACGTATTTTCGATCTCGACCCGCGCTCGAATGCGCCGGTTGTTTCAAGGCACAGCCCGAAAAATAAAAACATCGACCTGCACGCCAAGGTCGAACGGGGAGCTTCCATGCGTCACGCGCCAAGCGACACGATTACCTGGAGCATGATGCTCCGCAAACTGCCGATGATTGCCAAAGCCATCCCGCGGGTGGTCAAAGGCATGAAGGTGGCCAACGTCACGGATCCGACCCAAAGCTGTGGCCTTGGCTGGACGTTCGAACAAGCAACCCTGCGCAACCCCGACGGCCCGGCGCTATTGCACGGCGACGTGGCGCTGACTTACTCACAAGTCAACCAGTGGGCCAACCGTATCGCTCACTATCTGAACGGGCAGGGCATCGGCAAGGGCGACGTGGTCGCGGTGTTTATCGAGAACCGTCCGGAGTTGCTGGTGACGATTTTGGCGTTGGCCAAGGTCGGCGCCGTCAGTGCGCTGCTGAACACGTCGCAGACCCGCGACACGCTGATCCACAGCATTAATCTGGTAGCGCCGGTAGCGATTGTCGTTGGCGAAGAGCTGGTTGCGGCTTATTCAGCGGTGCGCGAGCAAGTGGCAATCACCGCGCCACGCACCTGGTTTGTCGCCGATCAGGACACTTACAGCCATCCGGGCATTGCGCCCGACGGCTTCGTCAATCTGATCAGCGCCAGTGCTGATGCCTCCAGCGAAAATCCGCCGAGCAGCCAGCAAATCTTCTTCGACGACCCGTGTTTCTACATCTACACCTCCGGCACCACCGGGCTGCCGAAGGCCGGGGTGTTCAAGCACGGGCGCTGGATGCGCAGCTCCGCGAGCTTCGGCATGATCGCCCTCAACATGGGCCCCGACGACGTCGTCTATTGCACCTTGCCGCTGTACCACGCCACCGGCCTCTGCGTGTGCTGGGGCTCGGCGGTCAACGGCGCTTCAGGCTTCGCGATCCGGCGTAAATTCAGCGCCAGTCAGTTCTGGAACGACGTGCGCCGTTATCGCGCCACCACCATTGGTTACGTAGGCGAATTGTGCCGTTATCTGGTCGATCAACCGGCCAGCGCCGACGACAACCGCCACGACGTGCGCAAGATGATCGGCAACGGTTTGCGCCCCGGCGCCTGGGCCGAGTTCAAAACGCGCTTTGCGGTGGATCACATCTGTGAGCTGTACGCGGCCAGCGACGGCAACATCGGCTTCACCAATATTCTCAACTTCGACAACACCATCGGTTTCTCGCTGATGGCCTGGGAGTTGGTGGCTTACGACCACGACAGCGGCGAGCCTCTGCGCAGCGACGACGGCTTTATGCGCAAGGTCGAAAAAGGCGAGCAGGGCCTGTTGCTGGCACGCATCGACGAGAAAGCGCCGCTGGACGGTTACACCGATCCACAGAAAACCGCCAAAGTTGTACTGCAGGATGTGTTCGCCAAAGGTGACCGATTCTTCAATACCGGCGATCTGCTGCGCAACATCGGTTTCGGTCATGCGCAATTTGTTGATCGACTCGGTGACACCTATCGCTGGAAGGGCGAAAACGTCTCGACCACCGAGGTTGAAAACCTGCTGCTGCAACATCCGCACATCTCTGAAGCGGTGGCCTATGGCGTGGAAATCCGCAACACCAACGGCCGTGCCGGCATGGCGGCGATTACGCCAGCGGAATCCCTCGCAACCCTGGATTTCGCCGAGTTGCTGTCTTTTGCTCGGGAGCGCATGCCGGCGTACGCGGTGCCGCTGTTCCTGCGGGTGAAGGTGAAGATGGAAACCACGGGTACTTTCAAATACCAGAAAACCCGCCTGAAGAATGAAGGCTTCGACCCCGGCCAGACGGGCGATGACCCGATCTACGCATGGCTGCCCGGTACGCAGACTTATGTTCGCGTGACCGATGAAATATTGGCGGGCATTTATCAGGGCAAGCATCGTTATTGAATCTGGCTATAGGCCGACTTGAGAAAAAGGGGGTGACAGTTTTCCTCGCGCTCGGGAAACTGTCGGCTTTCCGATTGACCGAAAGTGGAGTTGCCCATGTCCGAACAAAGCCGCCAGATGACCCCTGAAGAAGCCGCCGAATTCACCGAGCAGGTTTTCAACAAGGCGCGCGACGGTGATGCCGAGATGCTTGATCGCCTGGTCAGCGCCGGTTTGCCGGTCAACTTGAAGAACAGCAAGGGCGACACGCTGCTGATGCTCGCCAGCTACTACGGCCATATCGACGCGGTGAATGTGCTGCTTAAACACAAAGCCGACCCGGAAATGCGCAATGGCAACGGCCAGAGCCCGATTGCCGGTGCGGCATTCAAAGGTGATCTGGCGGTGGTCAAGGCGTTGGTCGAGGCGGGTGCCGAGATCGAAGGTTCGTCGTTTGATGGCCGGACGGCGCTGATGATGGCGGCGATGTTTAACCGCGTTGAAATCGTCGATTACTTGCTCGGCAAAGGCGCCAACGCGCAGGCCAAGGACGCCAACGGTGCAACGGCGCTGGACGCGGCGCGCACCATGGGCGCGGTCGATACCACGGCGCAACTGGAAAAATTGCTGGGTTGATAAGATCAAAAGATCGCAGCCTGCGGCAGCTCCTACACTGATCCCACCGCAGGCTGCGATCTTTTGCGTTGTGCGCTATCCTCCGCGCCCTCAAATTTCACCTTCCACAGGATCCGCCCTCATGAAAGCCGCACTCGCCGAACTCATCAGCAAAATCAGCTCCGGCTGCATGGCCGAGGACGAGATCCTGAAAGTGGCCGATGAAGCGGCGCAAGCCTACGCCGATGCCGGTGCTTTTCTGACAGCCAACCCGGACATCAACTACGACGACACCTTCCCGATCCCGTTGGGCGAGTGGGTCGTCGTCGGCAGCCTGCCGGAAACCGTGTTGTTCCAGGCCGACACCTACGTTGACCTGTTCGCACAGATCGTCGCCTCGTTCGGCCCGGGCGTGGATTTCAATCTCAAGCCCAAGCAACTGGCGAAAACCGAAGCCCTGACCGCGCTCAACCGCATTCAGGTGCAGATGAGCAGCATGAACAAGGAAAACGGCGGTTACACGCTGATGAACTTCAGCCAGTTGCTCGACGACGAACTGCAAATGGTGCTGGTCTTCGGCAACGACGTTCCGCGCTTGCTGGAGTTGTGCGCCGAAGTCGGCATCAACGCTGCACCCGCGCTGGAAGCCTTGAAGATCGCCGTTCACGTCTGAGTGCAATAAAAGGGAACCCTGCGCGCGACCGTCTATCCTAAAAGTGCATGCCACTATTCTGGAGCGACACCATGGGTTCCACGTTCAACGGTCTGATCGGCCTGATCATCCTCGCCCTCGACATCTGGGCCATCATCAATGTGCTGAAAAGCGGCGCGACCACCGGGATGAAAATCGTCTGGGTGCTGCTGATCATCCTCCTGCCGGTACTGGGTCTGATCATCTGGGCAATCGCCGGGCCACGCGGTAACGTCCGGATCTGAATCAGCTAACACCGCAATACCCCTGTAGGAGCTGCCGAAGGCTGCGATCTTTTGATCTTGCTTTTAAAAATCAACATCAAAAGATCGCAGCCTGCGGCAGCTCCTACAGGGATTGTGGTTGTGAGGTTCGACCTGTCATCTTCGGCAACGTAGAATGCGCGCCTTTCCCGGGCAATCGTCCCCACGATTGACGCCCGCGCATTCATCGGAGCACTTGACCATGACCGTCACCAAAACCAGCGAGTACCTGGAAACCCTCTACGAAGGCTACGGCCAGCGTTTTCGCATGGAAAAACTGCTGCACGAAGTGCGCACCGAACACCAGCATCTGGTGATCTTCCAGAACCCGCGCATGGGCCGCGTGATGGCGCTGGACGGCGTGATCCAGACCACCGAAGCCGACGAATTCATCTACCACGAAATGCTCACCCACGTGCCGATCCTCGCCCACGGCAGCGCCAAGCGCGTGCTGATCATCGGCGGCGGTGACGGCGGCATGTTGCGCGAAGTGACCAAACACGCTGGCGTTGAACACATCACCATGGTCGAGATCGACGGCACCGTGGTCGACATGTGCAAAGAATTCCTGCCGAACCACTCCAGCGGTGCCTACGACGATCCACGTTTGAACCTGGTGATCGACGACGGCATGCGTTTCGTCGCCACCACCACGGAAAAATTCGACGTGATCATCTCCGACTCCACCGACCCGATCGGCCCGGGCGAAGTGCTGTTCTCGGAAAACTTCTACCAGGCGTGCCACCGCTGCCTGAACGAGGGCGGCATCCTCGTGACCCAGAACGGCACGCCGTTCATGCAGATCGACGAAGTGAAAACCACCGCCGGTCGCCTGAAAAGTCTGTTCCCGGACTGGCACTTCTATCAAGCGGCCGTACCGACCTACATCGGCGGTTCGATGACCTTCGCCTGGGGCTCGACCAACCCGGCCTACCGCAAACTGAGCCGTGAAACCCTGCAACAGCGCTTCATCGGCAGCGGCATCGTCACCCGCTACTACAACCCGGAAATCCACATCGGCGCATTCGCCTTGCCGCAGTACGTGCTGCAGGCGATCAACAAGCCAAGCAACGACTAAAAGAACACTGCAAAACCCCTGTGGGAGCGGGCTTGCTCGCGAAAGCGGACTGTCAGCCAACAAATTTGTTGGATGACAAATCGCATTCGCGAGCAAGCCCGCTCCCACATTTGTTTGCCCCGCACGGTAGATGTCGTTTTTTTCATCTTCGCCCGCTGTAATCCTTTTGAACCAACTTTCTGCGTAAACAGTCGAGATAGTTGTAAGCCCATTTGCGGGTTTGATCGAGGAGGCACCGATGCAAAAGTGGAAAGTCACTTTCGTGGACGATCATGGTGAAATTGTCGATGAGGTGTTCGAACGTGCGGAATGCCCCAGTGACGATGAGGCCGCACAACTGATCAAGGCACGGCTCCTGCCCGTGGCCGCCGAGCTGGATCTCAACGATCTGGAAGGGCGCACCGCCGATGCTGGCGTGAAAAGTCTGAAAACCCAGAACAGCATCGAAATCCGCAGCATCACCCCTATCTGACATTCTTCTTGTCACCTTCACCACCAGGCCTTGGCAGCAGCTCTATCTTGGGGCTACTCTGCAAGCGAGATCAGCGAACGGATCGCTAAGGTCTGGTCTTGTCAGCTACATGCTTGTTTCCCGCGTTCAACGACGTTGTCGCAGTACTTTGGCCAAAGGCCCGGGGCGGGAATACGGAAAGTCTATCCATCTATGCGAGGGGGACGATTCATGAGCACAGCCTATCAAGAAGACATCAGCAGCAATGTTCTGCGCCGCATGAAAGAAGGCGGTTTCGATTTTTCCCGATTCCATCCCATCGAGTTCTACGCGATTTTCCCGGACGAGGAGCGGGCGCGCAGGGCAGCAGGCAAATTTCGCGGTGAATCCATCAATGCCCAGGTCAGCGTGCGTGATGACGGTGCGTGGGCGCTGGAATTAAGCAAAGTGATGTACGCGACGTATGACGATATCGGCGATTTCGAGCAGGGCTTTTCGGCGGTGGTCGAGCCTTTGGGCGGAATAATTGAAGGGTGGGGCGTGAAACAGGAGGTGCGTAGCCGCCACCGGTTGAATTGAATATTTATAGATAGAAGATCAAAAGATCGCAGCCTTCGGCAGCTCCTACACAGATTCATGTAGGAGCTGCCGAAGGCTGCGATCTTTTGCTTTTACTTTCAAAACATTTCCAAAAGACAAAAAAAAGCCACCGGAGAGGGTGGCTAAAAGGGAAGACCGATAAGGAGAGGAAACCGGTCAGGGTTAAGGCGGGGCGGGCTGCGGGGCAGTCCCAATCAGTTGAGCTGTCGACTTCGCGGAGCTGTGCGCGGCGAAGTTTTGCAGCGAATGCGCGGATTATCCGCAGCCGATCCCGGGCAGTGAAATCAACTCTGACTATGCTGCTAATAGGCGATGCAGTGCGTCGCAATGAAGCGGGGGCAATCAGGTTGGGGCATTTGCCGCACAGGAATGGTGCGGCGCCTGCGGCGTGAATATCCAACCGATTGAAATCAAAGCGTTTATGCCGATGGCACGGGCCTTGCGAAGGCTTGTATGTCCGGGTGACAAGGAGTACGGCATGATCCGCACCTATTTTGATGAGATGTACGATGCCGGCGGCCAGGTTCGCCCGCATTATCGGGAGTTCGCCCGATGGCTGGCCGACACGCCTGACGAGCTGCTGGCCCAACGGCGACGCGAGGCCGATCTGCTGTTCCATCGCGCCGGGATTACATTCACGCTCTACGGTGACGAGCAGGGCACCGAGCGGCTGATTCCTTTCGACACCATTCCGCGCAGCATCCCCGCCAGCGAGTGGCGGATCGTCGAGCGCGGCTGCATCCAGCGGGTCAAGGCGCTGAACATGTTCCTCGCCGACCTCTATCACGAGCAGCGCATCATCAAGGCCGGGATCATTCCCGCCGAACAGGTGCTGGCCAACGAGCAATATCAGTTGGCGATGCAGGGCCTGGATCTGCACCGCGATATCTATTCGCACATTTCCGGCGTCGATCTGGTGCGCGATGGCGACGGCACGTATTACGTGCTCGAAGACAATCTGCGTACGCCGAGCGGCGTCAGCTACATGCTCGAAGACCGCAAAATGATGATGCGATTGTTCCCGGAGTTGTTCGCCGCGCAACGCATCGCCCCGATCGATCACTACCCGAACCTGCTGCTCGACACGCTGAAAAGCTCTAGCCCGATTGATGACCCGAGTGTGGTGGTGCTGACGCCGGGGCGCTTCAACAGTGCGTTCTTCGAACACGCGTTTCTTGCGCGGGAAATGGGCGTTGAATTGGTCGAAGGCGCGGATCTGTTCGTGCGTGACGACAAAGTCTTCATGCGCACCACCGACGGCCCGAAAGCAGTGGACGTGATTTACCGTCGCCTCGACGACGCCTTCCTCGATCCATTGGCGTTCAACCCGGACTCAATGCTCGGCGTGCCGGGGCTGCTGTCGTCCTATCGCTCTGGCAACGTAGTGCTGGCCAACGCCATCGGCACCGGCGTGGCGGATGACAAATCGGTGTACCCGTTTGTCACCGACATGATCCGTTTCTACCTCGACGAAGAACCGATCCTGAAAAACGTGCCGACCTGGCAATGCCGCAACCCGTCTGAACTTTCCCACGTGCTGGCCAATCTTCCAGATCTGGTGGTCAAGGAAACCCAAGGCTCCGGCGGTTACGGAATGCTAGTGGGGCCGGCGTCGACGAAAGCGGAAATCGATGCTTTCCGCGAGCGCATCAAGGCCAAACCCCACGCGTACATCGCGCAACCGACGCTATCGCTGTCGACCTGTCCGACCTTTGTCGAAAACGGCATTGCGCCGCGCCATATCGATTTGCGCCCGTTTGTCTTGTCCGGTCGTGAAACCCGCGTGGTGCCCGGCGGTTTGACCCGTGTGGCGCTGCGCGAAGGCTCGCTGGTGGTGAATTCATCACAGGGCGGCGGAACCAAGGACACCTGGGTGGTCGAGGATTGAAGGAAGCTAGCCATGTTAAGTAGAACTGCCTCGGATCTGTATTGGATGTCGCGTTACCTGGAGCGGGCGGAAAACCTCGCGCGGATGCTCGACATCAGTTATTCGCTGTCGCTGATGCCGCAGGACGGTCGCGGTGACGGTTTGCATGAACTGGCGATGCCGCTGTTGATCACCGGCACCCTTGAGGATTATCTGGAGCGTCACGGCGCATTGCATGCCGAACGTCTGCTGCACTTTTTCGCCCTCGATGCGGCCAACCCAGCGAGCATCTACAGCTGCCTCGGTGCGGCGCGGGCCAGTGCCCATGCGGTACGCGGACGCATCACCGCGGACATGTGGGAGAACATCAACTCGACGTGGCTGGAGATTCGCGGGATCGCCGAGCAGGGCCTCAGTCGCTATGGCATGAGCCGTTTCTGCGAGTGGATCAAGGAGCGTTCGCACCTGTTTCGTGGCGCGTCCTACGGCACGATCATGCGCAACGATGCATTTCGTTTTATTCGTCTCGGCACCTTTATCGAACGCGCGGACAACACGCTGCGCTTGCTTGATGCCCGCTACGAAATGGCCGGCGATCAGGCCGAAGCGGTCAGCGACGGCACGGCCCACGCCTATTACCAGTGGAGTGCATTGCTGCGTGCGCTGTCGTCCTTCGAGGCCTACACCGAAATCTATCGCGACGCGCCCGGCGCCCGGCATGTTGCCGAATTGCTGCTGTTGCGCGCCGACGTGCCGCGCTCACTGCGCGCCTGCACCGAAGAGATCGACCAGATTCTTGCGCAACTGCCCGGTGCCAACGGTCGTCCCGCGCAACGCTTGGCCGCCGAGATGGACGCGCGCCTGCGCTACACCGGCATCAACGAAATCCTCGAGGAAGGCCTACATGCCTGGCTGACCGAATTCATCCCGCTGGTGCGCCAGTTGGGCAACGCCATTCACAGTTCCTACCTGGAGGCTGCATGAGACTCTCCATTAGCCACGAGACCACCTATCACTACGAAGATAAGGTGCGGGCGAGCATCCAGTACCTGCGGCTGACCCCCCATGACAGCGAGCGTCAACATGTGCTGAGCTGGCAACTCGACCTGCCGCGCCCGGTGCGCGCGCAACTCGATCCGTTCGGCAACATCCTCCACGTGCTGACCATGGACGAGCCGCACGAGGCGATCATCATTGGCGCGCGCGGGCAGGTCGATATTGATGAATTGCGCGAGGCGGAACATGAGAGCCAGTCGGCGCTGCCGTTTCTGCGCTTTACCCGGTTGACCGAGGCCGATGAGGCGCTGCGAGCGTTCGCCGAAAGATCCTGCAAGCAGCGGCGCGATCGCAGCGCGCTGATCGATTTGATGCACGGTTTGAATCAGCACATGACCTACACGCCGGGTTCTACCGAAGTCGACACCAGCGCCGCCGAAGCCTTCGCCGGACGCGCCGGGGTTTGTCAGGATCATACCCACGCGTTCCTCGCCTGCGCGCGCAGCCTGGGCGTGCCGTCGCGTTATGTGTCGGGGTATTTGTACAGCGAGGATTGCGAACATCTGGCCAGCCATGCCTGGGCAGAAGCGTGGCTGGATGACGCCTGGTACAGCTTTGACGTGACCAACGAACTGGCGCGGCCGGAACGGCATTTGAAACTGGCGGTGGGCCTTGATTACCTCGACGCCTGCCCGGTACGCGGCATGCGCCGTGGCGGCGGCTGCGAGCAGATGCACGCGAAAGTGTTCGTCTCACCGACCCCGGTCATCTCCGTGCAACAACAATAAACACGATCCCTCGTAGGAGCTGCGGCACGCTGCGATCTTTTGATCTTGATTCCGCAGATCAAAAGATCGCAGCCTCGTTGCACTCGACAGCTCCTACAGAGTGGGGCGCAAGCGTCAGGGCTTAACCTTGCGCCCCGCCATGTGTTTCAGATACCCCACCAGCAATTCCAGATCCCCCTCCGGCAACACCTCCGCCGAAAACCCCGGCATCTTCGCCTGCGGCCACTGGCGCAAACTCTGCGGATCACGAATGTAGCGCTTCAAGAAATCCGCCCCGAAATACTCCGTCGGACTGTACGGAATATTCAGATCCGGCCCGAACTGCGCATCCCCCGCACCGTTCAATCGGTGACAGGCCAGACAATTCTTCTGAAACAACGCAAAACCCAGATTCACCGGATCATCTTTCTTCAACGCCGGATCCGGCAGGAGGGCAGGGAAGCGTTCGGCCACCGGCGCCATGCGCTTGATGCTCGCCACTTCAAACGGCCACTGCTCGGGGCTGATATTGCCCGCCTGCGGATTCGTCCACACCAGATAGAACGGCCCGGCGCTGTGCTTGTCCTTCGACAACGGCGGCCACGGATGGGCCGGGTCTTCAATCGCCAGCCACGCGCGCGCGCCTTCACGATTGAGCAACGGCGCCGCCGCCAACTCTGCGGCAAAACCGTCCAGCGCTACCGCTTGCAGATGATCTTCAACCTTTATTCCCGTCAACAACGCCGCCACAGGCACGGCGCGATAGAGCATGTCCTTCTTGTAGGACACATCGTTTTTGATGGTGATGTTTTGCACCTGAGGATGCTTGAGCAATTCCTCGGTCTGCCAGGTGCGGCTGTGCTCTCCCAGTTGTAAGTCCAACTGGGCGGCAGACAGAGGCATGCTCAGCAGCATGGCCCCGAGTACGAAGAGCGTTTTCAAATGATCGCCGTCCATGTCGTGGAAGTGCGCAAAGGTTGGCACAGCCACGCTGGCCCGGGTAGCGGGCCAGTCACATTTTCAGTGGCGATAGATAAACCCGCCGCTCGATTCAGCCGATGACCTTGGTCAGATTCGGCAAAATCAACAACAGCGTCGTGGCGAAAAGAATGAGCCCTGCTTGACGAACTTTCGGTTGTTTGAACATGGCTTGACCGCCTTTATTGTTATTTCCTGATGCTTGCCTGCATATCCATGACGGCAAGCGCTGCACTTCCTGTTGAAGGACGCCGGCCTCGGCAAAACCCGACGACTCTGACGTACATGTACTACCTTAGGGCCCGCGTCACGCTTGGCTTAGATCCATTTCATATGGAGTTGCTGCCAACGGCGATTAAAAAGGCATGAGGCGTATTGCCAGCTTCTGCGCCGCCCGCTTGCTAGACAACTCCGTGACCTGAACCGGTTCACCCGACGGCCAATGACCGTCCGTCTGAGCGTGTGCGTCAACCGCATTGAGCACTGTGGTCATTGAATCCGTGGCCGTCCGGGACAAGAGTGCAAGCACAAGAAATCACTCACCGCACAGGTTCGAGGACGTCATGACCCAAGCTTTGATTTTCGATGCGCTACGCACGCCACGCGGCAAAGGCAAGGCCGACGGCGCCTTGCACAGCGTCAAACCGGTGAATCTGGTGGCGGGGCTGCTGACCGCGCTGCAACAACGCACTGCGCTGGACACCAGCCAGGTCGATGACGTCGTGCTCGGTTGCGTCACGCCGATTGGCGATCAAGGCTCGGACATCGCCAAAACCGCGGTGCAAGTGGCTGATTGGGACGTCAGCGTGGCGGGGGTGCAGATCAACCGTTTCTGCGCGTCCGGGCTTGAGGCAGTGAACCTCGGCGCGATGAAAGTGCGCTCGGGTTTCGAAGACCTGGTGGTGGTCGGTGGCGTCGAGTCGATGTCGCGCGTGCCGATGGGCAGCGATGGCGGCGCCTGGGCACTCGACCCGCAGACCAACCTGCACAGTCACTTCACCCCACAAGGCGTCGGTGCCGATTTGATCGCCACGCTCGAAGGTTTCAGCCGTCACGACGTCGATGCCTACGCGCTGCACTCGCAACAGAAAGCCGCGCGGGCCCGGGCCGATGGATCGTTTAACAAGTCGCTGGTGCCGGTGCAGGATCAGAACGGCATCATCCTGCTCGATCACGATGAATTCATTCGTGCCGAATCGACGCTGGAAGGGCTCGGGAAGCTCCAGCCGAGTTTTGAAATGATCGGGCAAATGGGTTTCGACGCGACGGCGCTGCGGGTCTACAGCCACGTTGAACGGATCAATCATGTGCACACACCCGGCAACAGTTCCGGGATCGTCGACGGTGCGGCGTTGATGCTGATCGGCTCCGAAGCCAAGGGCCGCGCGTTAGGCCTGCAACCGCGGGCGCGAATTGTCGCCACGGCGGTCACCAGCACCGATCCGACCATCATGCTCACCGGCCCGGCGCCGGCCACGCGCAAGGCTTTGGCCAAGGCCGGGCTGCGCGTGGAAGACATCGACCTGTTCGAGGTCAACGAAGCGTTTGCCTCGGTGGTGCTGAAGTTCATCAAGGACATGGCCGTCGACCCGGACAAGGTCAACGTCAACGGCGGCTCCATCGCCATGGGCCATCCGCTGGGCGCCACCGGTTGCGCGATCCTCGGCACCTTGCTCGATGAACTGGAAGCGCGGCACCTGCGCTATGGCCTGGCAACGCTGTGCGTCGGCGGCGGCATGGGCATTGCCACCATCATCGAACGTCTCTGAGCCCCCGAATTCAAGGAACCTTGTTATGAGCGAAGCCATTCGTTACGAAAAAGGCCAGGACGGCATCGTCGTGCTGACCATCGACATGCCGGGCCATAGCGCCAACACCATGAACGCCGTGTACCGCGAGGCAATGGCTGAGTGCGTGGCCCGTCTGGTGGCGGATAAAGACAACCTTGCCGGTGTGATCATCACCTCGGCGAAGAAAACCTTCTTTGCCGGCGGCGACCTCAACGAACTGATCAAAGTCGGCAAGCCTGAAGCCAAAGCTTTCTACGACATGGTGCTGACCCTCAAAGGCCAATTGCGCACCTTGGAAACCCTCGGCAAACCGGTGGTAGCAGCGATTAACGGCGCGGCGTTGGGCGGCGGCTGGGAAATCTGTCTCGCCTGCCATCACCGCGTGGCGCTGGACGACGCCTCGGTGCAACTCGGCCTGCCGGAAGTGACGCTGGGCCTGCTGCCGGGCGGCGGCGGGGTGGTGCGCATGGTGCGCATGCTCGGGATCGAGAAGGCGCTGCCGTATCTGCTCGAAGGCAAAAAAGTGCGTCCGCAACAGGCGTTGCAGGCCGGTTTGATCGATGAGCTGGCGGCGGATCGCGATGAACTGTTGGCCAAGGCGCGCGCTTGGATTGTTGCCAATCCAACGGCAGTGCAGCGTTGGGATGTGAAGGGTTATCAGATTCCCGGCGGTACGCCATCGAACCCGAAAGTCGCGCAGATGCTGGCGATTGCACCGTCGATCCTGCGCACGAAAACTCAAGGCACACTGCCGGCGCCGGAGAAGATTCTGTGTGCGGCGGTGGAAGGCGCTCAGGTCGATTTCGACACCGCGCACCTGATCGAAACCCGCTACTTCACCGAGCTGACCACCGGGCAGATTTCGAAAAACCTGATCGGCACGTTCTGGTTTCAGCTCAACGAGATCAATGCCGGTGGTTCGCGGCCGCAGGGTTTTGCGCCTTATAAAACGCAGAAGGTCGGCGTGCTTGGTGCCGGGATGATGGGCGCGGGGATCGCGTTTGTCAGTGCTTCGGCGGGTATCGACGTGGTACTCAAGGACATCAACCTTGCAGCTGCCGAGAAAGGCAAAGCGCACTCGGCCGCGTTGCTCGACAAAAAAGTTGCCCGTGGCCAGATGAATGCAGCCCAGCGCGATGAAGTGCTGGCGCGGATCAAACCCTCTGAAAGCGATGCCGATCTGGCCGGTTGCGACCTGATCATCGAAGCGGTGTTTGAGGATCGCGAGCTCAAGGCCAAGGTTTCTGTGGCTGCGCAAAAAGTCGTGGGCGCCGACGCCGTTATTGCCTCCAACACGTCGACCTTGCCGATTACTGGCCTTGCCAGTGCCGTGCCGGATCAAAGCAAATTCATCGGCCTGCATTTCTTCAGTCCGGTGGAAAAAATGCCCCTGGTGGAAATCATCAAAGGCGCGCAAACCAGCGATGAAACCCTGGCGCGCGGCTTCGATTTCGTGCTGCAAATCAAGAAAACCCCGATCGTGGTCAACGATAGTCGCGGTTTCTTCACCTCGCGGGTTTTCGGCACCTTCACCAACGAAGGCATCGCCATGCTTGGTGAGGGCGTCAGTGCGCCGATGATCGAGACTGAAGCACGCAAGGCCGGGATGCCGGTCGGGCCTCTGGCGATCTCCGACGAAGTTTCCCTCAGCCTGATGAGCCATATCCGCAAGCAAACGGCCAAAGACCTACAGGCAGAAGGGAAACCGCTGATTGAGCACCCGGCCTTCGCCGTGATTGACTTGCTGCTCAACGAATACAAACGTCCGGGCAAGGCTGCTGGCGGCGGTTTTTATGAATACCCGGCCAGTGGCCAGAAGCATTTGTGGCCGGAATTGAAAACGCGCTTCGAGAAAGCCGACGGGCAGATTTCCCCGAAGGATGTGCGTGATCGCTTACTGTTCGTGCAAGCCATCGAAACCGTGCGCTGCGTGGAGGAGGGCGTGCTGACCTCGACGGCGGACGCCAACATCGGCTCGATCTTCGGCATCGGTTTTGCGGCGTGGACGGGCGGCGCGTTGCAGTTCATCAATCAGTACGGGGTGAAGGATTTCGTCGCTCGCGCGCAGTATCTGGCAGAGCAGTACGGCGAGCGTTTCGCCCCGCCGGCGTTGCTGCTGGATAAAGCGGCGAAAGGTGAAATGTTCTAACGGGGCGAGCATTCCGGGGCTTGCCTTGTCAGGGTGTTTCAAGGCAGGCTCTGGGGTGTTCATTATTCCCATCACGTGTCAGGTATTTTTTATGTCGCTACGCATCTGCATTCTGGAAACCGACATCCTGCGTCCCGAACTGGTCGATCAATATCAGGGTTACGGGCAGATGTTTC
Organism: Pseudomonas sp. 18058; assembly: GCF_902706155.1. Lineage (NCBI taxonomy): Bacteria > Pseudomonadati > Pseudomonadota > Gammaproteobacteria > Pseudomonadales > Pseudomonadaceae > Pseudomonas > Pseudomonas sp. 18058. Next base: position 20,443 of record NZ_CACSJY010000059.1, on the reverse strand, counting down.
AGCGCCTGTTCTCGCAGCAACCGATTGCCGCCGAGTTCACCGTTTACAACGTGATGCAAGGCGAATACCCAAGCGACGAGCAGACTTTTGATGCGTACCTGGTCACCGGCAGCAAGGCCGATTCGTTCGGTACCGATCCGTGGATTGAAACGCTGAGGGAATACCTGCTGAGCCGTTACGAGCGTGGCGACAAACTGCTCGGCGTGTGCTTCGGCCATCAACTGTTGGCGCTGCTGCTGGGCGGCAAGAGCGAGCGCGCGACGCAGGGCTGGGGCGTCGGCACCCACAACTACAAACTCGCGGCCAAGGCGCCGTGGATGAGCCCGGTGCGTGAAGAACTGACGTTGCTGATCAGCCACCAGGATCAAGTGACGTCGTTACCGGAAAACGCCACCGTCATCGCCTCGAGCGATTTCTGCCCGTTTGCCGCGTACCACATCAACGATCAAGTGCTGTGCTTCCAGGGTCATCCAGAGTTCATCCACGATTACTCGCGGGCGCTGCTGGATTTGCGTCAGGAAGCGCTGGGTTCGCAGATTTACAGCAAAGGCGTGGCGAGTCTGGAGCAAGAACACCACGGCGCGACGGTTGCGGAATGGATGATGCGGTTTGTGGCGCACAAGCCTGAGGTCGCTTAACAGCAGATCAAAAGATCGCAGCCTTCGGCAGCTCCTACACTGAATCCCTGTAGGAGCTGCCGAAGGCTGCGATCTTTTGCTTTTTTACAACCACCCAGACTTCTTGAAACTCGCCCACAAACTCACACACCCCACCGCAATAAACCCCAGCACCCCGAAGTAACCGTAATGCCAGCTCAGCTCCGGCATGTTCTGAAAGTTCATCCCGTAAATCCCCGCCACCGCCGTCGGGAAAGCCAGAATCGCCGCCCACGCAGCAAACTTGCGCTGCACCACGCTCTGCCGTGACGCCTCCAGTAACACACCGATCTCGATGGTCTGGCTGGCAATATCGGCCAGCGTGCTGAGGTCTTCCATCTGCCGCGTCACGTGAATCTGCACATCACGGAAGTACGGGCGCATGTTCTTGTCGATAAACGGGAAACTCAGCTTCTGCAGTTCCTCGCCGATCTCCACCATCGGCGCCGCATAGCGACGCAGGCGCACGACATCACGACGCAAGCCGTGCAGCTTCTGGATATCGCGCTCATTCAATGCGCTGCACAGCACGTTGCGCTCCAGCTCATCGATCTCGGCATGGATCGCTTCACCGACAGGCTGGTAGTTCTCGATGACGAAATCGAGCAGCGCATAGAGTACGAAATCTTCCCCATGCTCCAACAACAGCGGACGCGCCTCACAGCGCTGGCGCACATGCGCGTAGGACGCCGAGTGACCGTTACGCGCGGTGATGATGTAGCCCTTGCCGGCGAAGATGTGCGTTTCGATGAATTGCAGCACGCCGTTTTCACGGATCGGCGAGTAGGTGACGATAAACAAAGCGTCGCCAAAGGTTTCCAGCTTCGGCCGACTGTGTTTTTCCAGCGCATCTTCAATCGCCAGTTCGTGCAGGTTGAACTGGCGTTGCAGGTTGGACAGCTCCTGAGCGTCCGGCTCTTCCAGACCGATCCAGACAAAGTGGCCGGTTTTCGCGGCCCAGGCGGCGCCTTCGTCTAGGGAAATATTGGTGACTTTCTTACCGGCGCTGTACACAGCAGCAGCAACAACTCGACCCATGGTGGTGATTCGCTTCTTCTTGGCAGGTGGCAGGAATACAAGGCTTCAGCTTAGCCGTGTCGCTACTTGAGAGTCAGTGAAATCTGCACCGTTCATTCGGCAAAAGAAAACCCGCACAAGGCGGGTTTGCTTTCAGGCGGCTTGCAACTGCCGATCCATTGATTCGATGCATTCGCGCATCTGCTCGCGGCACTGTTCGATGAGCATGGGCATGTCGTCCATGGTCAGTCCGGCTGTAGGAATCGCCGGCAGTGAGCGTATGAGAATTTCTCCACTGTTCCAGCGGTTCAGACGCATGTGCTTGATGTAGCTACTGACACACACCGGCACGATTGGCACACCGGCGGCAATCGCCATCTGAAACGCGCCTTTCTTGAACGGCAGCAACTCTTCGCCGAGGTTGCGCGTGCCTTCCGGGAATACCCAGATCGAGGTGTTTTCGTTTTGCAGAGTGTTGGTGGTGGTGAGCATCGACTGGCGCGCCTTGTGCGCATTGCCACGGTCGATCAACACGTTGCCGGCGAGCCAGAACAACTGCCCGAATAACGGCACCCACTTCAGGCTCTTCTTGCCAATGCACACCGTGCGGTAGGGCACAACGTTACCGAACACAAACAAATCGTAATTGGATTGATGGTTGGCAATGATTACGCAACTGGCCGGTTTGTTCATCAGGCCGCTGACGTCGGTTTTCACCCGCAGACGCAGAATGCACATGGCCGGCAATGCATAGAGGCGCGCGCACAGACGGCTGTTGTCCGGATTGAACGGACGGCATATGCCGAGGATCACCCCAAGCACGCCAGCCAGAATAAAGTGCAGGCTCATCAATAACATACGAAACACGAACAGCATTTTCAGGCCCCACCGGCGCAAAAGGTGGCGCAGTGTACGGATGTGCACTGTTTTCGGCAATTGCCACTATAGAGTCCGGAGATAGGCGATGTTTAAGCGCATGTTTCCGAATTGCTTGTCAGACCCGTCCTAGAGCAGCCACGGCGTTTTCAACCGAGCGCGCAAGAAAAAGCCCGACACGCGGGTCGGGCTTTTCTTCGACGCAGGATACGGGGGTTAACCCAGATGCTCCTGATCCTGAACAATCGCGTTGTCCAGGGTTTCCAGCAGCGCTTTGCGCAACTTCAGCTTGGTGTTCTTGTGCGCGAGCATGTTGATCTTCTTCAACTGACGCGCGGCGGCAAGGGCGGCACCTTGCAGCTCTTCGGCAGAAACCACCTTGTCGAGGAAACCGGCGTCCACCGCGCTTTTCGGGTCGAACATCTCGCCATTGATCACCGACCGGTGGAATGCCGAGCGACGCAGACGATCACGCGCCAGCTCGATACCGGCGTGGTGCATGGTCATGCCGATCTGCACTTCGTTCAGACCAATGCTGAACGGGCCATCGACACCGATGCGGTAGTCGGCCGACAACAGCAGGAATGCACCCTTGGCCACGGCGTGACCCGGGCAAGCGACGATCACCGGGAACGGGTGAGAAAGCAGACGACGGGCGAGGGTGGAACCGGCGGTCACCAGTGCCACGGCTTCTTTAGGGCCGGCGGTCATCACTTTCAGATCGTAGCCGCCCGACAGAATCCCCGGCTGGCCGGTAATGATCACGATGGCACGATCAGTCACCGCCTGATCCAGCGCCGCGTTAAACGCCGCAATCACGTCCGGGGAAATGGCATTGACCTTGCCGTTGCTCAAGGTCAGGGTCGCGATGCCGTCTTCGAGGTGGTAGGCAATCAACTCACTCATGACGCGATTCCTTGTAAGAAAGATGAGCAGACGTTACCCACCGCCGCAGGCCAGGTAAAGCGCCGTGACTGACCCGCCGGTCACCGAATCCCGGCTGATCCAGCGCCGCACGCCATTCTGCTTCTATATAGAAGGGCTGCGCCCACCGAAGATTGGCCGGTTTGCCATGGGCCGTCAGCAAGGCAAACGGCTTTTTCTCTTAAGCGCATGAAAATCTTAAAAAAAAGTTTGCCATCGGAAAAGCTTTCGACTACATTAGCGCGCCTCGACAGACAGAACATGTTTGAAGAGATACGGTGAAGTGTCCGAGTGGCTTAAGGAGCACGCCTGGAAAGTGTGTATACAGGAAACTGTATCGAGAGTTCGAATCTCTCCTTCACCGCCACATTTAGTACACAAAACCCCTGATTTCGAAAGAAGTCAGGGGTTTTGTGGTTTCTGGCGTCTGGAATTTATTGGACAGCTGATTGGATGTCGAGATCAGTAGGCCGGCCGGCACCGCCGTGAAGTTGCGCTGATCACTGATCGGACGTTTGTGCCTGGTAGATTTCGATATTGCCGTGTTTAACCTGTTGATACACGGTGTATGGCAATACCAATGTATCTGTCACACCGGAGACTCCCAGATCTATCAAAACCAGCGGGGCTGAAGGGCGACCCTTCCAGGATTTTATCGGCAGATCGGGTGCGTGCAGGATGCAGAAGTCGTAACCGACGCCGCTGTAAATTCGCGAAATCGAATCACAGTAGGTTTGGCGTTTTTTTAGATCATTTCCGGCGACGGTGTCTTCCTGCACGACACTGCTGATCGTGCCGCAGCCAGTAACGGCTAGCGCTGAAAGCAGCAAGGCGATGGTTTTTATTGTCATGCTCGCAATCCCTGGCAATGAGACGAGGGTGCCAGATTAGCGTGTTTGATTGGTGTAGGCCATTCGTCGGGCATCGGTCGATCTGAACCACAAGTCCAGTAATGACCGGCTAGTCTCAAAAGCCTTGGAGGTCGATATTTTTTCAGGCAAAAAAGTTTTGCCGGTGTCGATCCGCATCGCAGGGGCGAAGGTATGACAGAACCGTATATCGAAGACGATGGCGCCGAGTTTCCGTTTAACAACTGCGTTCGTTGTGGCCAGACCGAGTACCAGTCTGGTTTCGGCGAGGATCCGGTTCACACCGGCAAGATCAAGTCCACGGTGCCGAAAGGGCCGAAAGCGAAGTTTTTACCCAAGGTCACGGCACGAGCCAGAAAATGATTCTCCGCCAACCAACCCCGTCTAAGAACGGGGTTTTTTATGCTCTGAGATTTGATTTCGGACTAGACCTACAGACGGTCGTCAGGATCTGTGTTTCTTTCACAAACTTTTCACGTTCGCTTAAGTAGGGTGAAGCCATCCGTTAGAAAGCAAGTCTCCAGCCCGTCTCCCCAGCGGGCTTTTTTTTGCCCGTCATAAAACCTTTTCTGAAATCACTGTCCAATCGGCGCCCATTGCGCGGATGCGTCCGCTTTTATCTGGACTTTGCCGCTGTGACGGCATTCAATCGCGCCCCTTTTTGTTTCTCTGTCTTTGAGGTTTTCGTCATGCGTTTAACACTGCCCGCTCTGGTTCTCGGCCTTCTGTTCGCTCAAGGAGCAATGGCTGCCGGCGACGGCACCGCTGCATTGGGCGGCGGTCTGGGTGGCGCGCTGGGTAATGTCGTCGGTCAGAAAATGGGCGGCAGCACCGGTGCAGCGATTGGTGCAGGTGTAGCGGGCGCGGCCGGTAGCGCAGTGGCTGCACGCAAAGGCAGCCGGACGAAAGCGGCCATTGGCGGTGGGGTTGGCGCGGCGGGCGGTTCGGTGATCGGTAACAGCCTGGGCGGCCGAAATGGCGCCACCATCGGTGCTGGTCTGGGCGGCGCGGCGGGCGGTGCCGTCGGCAGCAACTTGGCCAAAGGCCACAAGCGTCACTGAGATTGATCGCTTGCAGACAAAGCCCGGCTCGATGCCGGGCTTTTTCATGGCTGAACGTTTTTCCCGCAAACGTCTCCAATCTCACATAGGCCCTTGCTTGGGCGAACTGTCCCGATTCGGGAACTGTGAGGTACACATGCGATTGTCATTATCTGCACTGTTTTTCGGATTGCTCGTGGCGCAAGGCGCAATGGCCGCTGGCGATGGTTCGGCCGCCGTGGGCGGTGGGCTCGGTGGCGTGCTGGGCAACGTGGTCGGCGGACAACTCGGCGGCAGCACCGGTGCGGCAGTCGGCGCAGGTGTCGGCGGCGCGGCCGGCGGTGCGGTTGGAGCGAATAAAAACAATCGCACTGAAGCTGCCATCGGCGGTGGCCTCGGCGCGGCGGGTGGCTCGGTTGTCGGCAACAGCCTCGGCGGATCAACCGGTTCGGCTGTCGGCGCAGGATTGGGCGGCGCCGCGGGTGGCGCGGTCGGTAATAACCTGGGTGACGACGGCGGATCTCACTCCGGTGGGGGTCACAAGCACAAGAACAAACATAAGAACCGCCATCATTGATTAATGAAATGGTTTAACAAAAGCCCGGCGTTTGCCGGGTTTTTCGTATTTGCCGTTCAGACGCTGGAACGATTGGCTGTAGGACTTTTCGAACGTCTACACTCCCCGGAAATGATGAGGTTTGCCATGACTCCTGAAACTGAAGGCAAGGAAGAGAAGGGCCCGAGCGGGCTGCCGTTTATCAATGATCCGGGGAACGAAGATCCGGGATCGCTGATGGATGATGCGACGGTGCCGCTGAATGATTCGGATGAGGCGGATATGGAGTATGAAGAGGATGAGGATGAGCAGTGACTGTTCTGCGAGTCGAACTTGATATTGCGTTGAGCTCTATAGGGCCTAGGATTTTAGGCCCTTTGGTTCTGGAAACTAGTTAACGACCATAAGGTTGATAGCAGCTAAGGCTTGTAGAAGGATGAATGGACGTTGACGAACAGATTTTTATCTGTGCTCAGTTGATTCAGATTTACTGAGGATGTAAAGATTGTCCGAGGCTGACATCTTCTCTATTCGACCAAGTGCGATGTATTCGTTAAATTCGTTCTCAACTATTTTTTGGTCACAGTATTTTTTATATTTCAATGGTCTATCACTAGCGTAAATGTATAGCCGCCACACATCGAAGCCGTCGATTCTATCATTTGATCCGTAATCGAAATCCACTGATTCCGAAGGGAAGTGAATAGCGCATCCGATACCGTGGAGCTCGTATTCAACTCCATTTGTTATTTCTCCACAGCGTTCGATTTGTTTGCTCCGCCAAAGTCTTAAAATATTGCGGGTGCCAAATTTTTTACGTAATAGCTCCGTGCCGTAGTCTACTTTCGAAAGAAAGTCGGTAATTAGCTCTTCAAGCGACGTGTCGGTATTTTTCATCTTCTTCTGTGATGCTCCAGTCGGTCGTGCCCTACATTTTCAGCAGATTCGATTACTTCTTCGATAGTGTTAAGGGTGCCCTTGTGTTCTCTGATGTTGGTGATCAATTGCATAGTTATCGGCGTTGCTGTTTGTCTTGCAGCTGCTGCACGGTGGTGTCCATCCAGAATATAAAGGGTGCCTTGATATTCCGCTACGTCTATGGGAAAGCTACTGTCGTATCCATCAGCTCGCATTTTTTTTCCTAAATCTTCGACCCGTTTAGTTGATCCTTTTCCCGAGATTGCATGTGTACGCTTCAATGGTTTTGGGTCAACACCATGGATCAAACTTGGTAATTGCGGGTCGCCTTCGCCTACCTTAGCCTCACCAATCCCCCCCGGCACCTCACACCCAGGCCTATTCGGCGGCGGACAATTGGAGTTCAACCCCAACGGATCCACCCACCCAATCGGATTCGGCGTGTACTGGTACTGATTCAACCCACCCGCCAGCTTCACCGGATCCGGCGTCAGATACCTCCCCAGCCGCGGGTCATAATACCGATGTCGGTTGTAATGCAGCCCACTCTCCGCATCGAAATACTGCCCCTGAAACCGCAGCGGCTGATCCAGATACTCATCACCCGCCAACGTCACCGCCGCGACTTTCCCGTAGGCGTCGTACTGCGCCGACCAGACGATTTCCCCGCTGTAATCGGTCAGTTCCAGCGGCGTGCCGAGGTGGTCGTTCTGGTAGTAAAACGGGCAGGCCTTTTTCGGGCCTTTGCCGTCGAGCAGCGCTAGCGGGCGGAAGGTGCCGGGTTCATAGACGTAGCTGCGGTATTCGGTATCGCTGCTTTCAGCGACGAGGTTGTCGCCTTGCCAGAAGAATTCGGTGGTGGCGCCGTCGACGGTTTTGCTGATGCGTCTGCCGAAGGCGTCGTAACGGTAAGACGCGGTTTTACCGTCAGGACGGGTCAGGCCAATCAGGCGGTGCTGGCAGTCGTAACGGTATTCGGTGACGAGTTTGTGCGCTGTGCCGCGACGTTCGCGGATCAGGTTGCCGAAGGCGTCGTAGTCGTAATGGCGGTCGCCCTGCATCAGCAGGCGGTTGCCTTTGATCTGGCTCGGGCCGGGGCGATCCTGCATGAGCAGGTTGCCAGCCGGGTCGTGGGCGTAGGTTTCCGGGAGTTCGTCGCGGGAGTGGCGGACGCGGATCAAGCGGTCGAGGGTGTCGTAGCCGTAGGTGCGTTGGCCGTGGCGGGTGTCGGCGATGTACGACAGGTTGCCGTTGGTGCTGTAGGCATAATCGCGGCGATACATCGAATCGCGTTTATGGCCCACGGCATGGGCGAGCAGTCGGCCCTGTTCGTCGTAGGAGTATTCGCTGAGCAGCAGGCCTTGCTCGCGTTGTTGTTCGCGACCGGACTGGTAGACGTGGCGGGTGAGTGGGGCGCCGTTGAGGTCGATGCCGGCGAGGGCGCCACCCTTGGCGTGTTGATAGTCGAGTTTGCTGTTGTCCGGCAAACGCATGCTTTTGAGCTGACCGCAGGCGTCGTAGGCATAGCGCAGAGTGCCCCAGCCCTGATGCTCGGTGATCAGCCGATCCTGGCGGTCGTATTCGAAGGTCAGCGGATGGTTCTGGCCATCATCGACGCTAGTCAGGCGCCCTAACGGGTCGTACTGATAACTGACCTTCACCCCATCCGGCAGGGTTTTAACCAGCAGACGCCCAGCGCCATCACGTTCGTATGCGGTGACTAACCGTGAGTCGTCATCGCCAAACTCGGTCTTTTCCAGCAGATGCCCGTTGAGGTCATAGACATAAGCAGTGCGCCGACCATCGAAACCGGTTTCCTGTCGGATTAATCCGGTCGCCGTGTAGTCCAGCCGATATTTCTCACCCGACTCGTTCTCGATCTCCGTGAGCAACAGTTGCGCGTGGTCGTAGCGGTACTGCACCCGCGTGCCGTCGGCATTGATGCGACGGGAAACCAGATGCAGGTCATCATCGTATTCATACCGCGTGACATGCCCCAGCTCATCACGCTCGGCGGTGACTTGCCCGTACGCGCCGTAGGTGTAAGCACGCGTGGCGCCCGTAGGAAAAGTCGTCTGAACCAGTCGTCCAACGGCGTCCCACTGCTGTCGGGTAACGGCGCCATGTTGATCAACCGTGGTCGTCCGCCGTCCCAAAGCATCGTAGGAAAAACGCCGCACGCCATCCTCAGGCAACGTCTCTTCAACCAGTTGGCCGAGGTCATTCCAGGCCAGCAGATGACGGCTGGTGTCCGGATACCGGATCGACACCAGTTGCCCACGCACGCTGTAGTAGTAATGAGTGACCTGTCCGTCAGGATCGACGGCCTCGGTGATGTCGCCCTCAGCATTGCGCCGATAAATCCAAACCGCATCGCCACGCGAACGCCGATGCAGGAAACCGTTGCGATACTCGTAGGAAGTCGGCGCATCCGCCGCAGGAATCAGCGCGATCAGTCGTCCGACATCGTCATAGCGGTACTCGGTGATAGAACCCAGCGCATCCTGTTCAGCGATCAACCGTCCCTGATCGTCGTACGCCTTAAGCTGCTCGCCACCGTCGGCCTCAACCTTGCGCACCAGACGCGCACGGTCGTCGTGGACGTAAACCTCTTCAGTGCCATCGACGTAATGCACCGCCACACTGCCGTCGTCATCCCAGACATAACGCGTGTCCATCTGCGAAAACGACGCCCAGTGCCGTACGCAACGCGCAGCCTTGCCAGCCCGTTCCCACTCCCAGAAAAAACTCGCGCCACCGGTCAGCTGTCGCTGCAGGATAACGTGCGCATCGTCGTAGTCGTAGCGCTCGCTTTCATCTAATGCATTGGTTGCCGCCAACAAGCGCTGACGCGCGTCGTGGCAGTAGCGAACAAGGATTTGCTCCGTCGCCCATTCCGCGTTTTGCAAACGTTGGTAATCGACCGCGATGAGTTGCGCGCGGTCGTAACGCAGCAACAACGAGCGACCGGCACCGTTATCCAGTCGCTGAACCCTGTCAGACCGATCGCGATGTACCGTCAGACGATTGCCATAGGCATCGCTGATCGACGTCAGACGCCCGGCCCGAAAGTGGTAAAACCGCGCCGTTTCCCCAGCCAGCGCGAGGATCAATTCCTCCGGCTCATCCCCGAGAAAAATTGCTGCCCGCGACAAACTGTTGTGAATAGAAGGCCGCTCAACATTCGGCAGCGGGAACCGCGTGCGCCGATTCTCGTGATCGACCCAGACAACCGAGTCGCCATCAAATTCCAGTCGATGCGCCAGCGAATGGCTCCAGCCAAACCCCAGCCCGACATCGATTTCCACCGCACTCGTGCGATACAACCGGGTGAATTCAAACGGCAACACGCCATCAAGCACGCCATCAGTCAGCGTCAGCAGTTCCTCGCCAGTGACCATCGATACCGGACAGCCGTTGGTGCAGGTACGCGGTACACAATCAGCGCTATCCCCATTAGGATTTTTCGCCTGATCCGAAGCGTCATCGTGAGGCTCATGACGCTCCATTCGCGTGGCGCCCTGCGACTTGTCCCGCGCAATCGGCGCCGGGTTTGGCACCGTCAACACCACTTCATCTGCCTGCCGAATGTTCAGCGGAATCGACGGCGTCGGCTTCAACGGCACATCACGCGCACTCAACATCAACGGTCTCAGCGCGCCCGCATGCTGGGTCAGCTCCGGCGCAGAGGTCAGTTCAGCCAGGCGCAACGCCGAGGCCGCCAGCCATTCCCGCGCCCGTGGCGATTTGATCTTCGCCAGCACTTTGCTGCTCAAGCGCAGCGGCACGCCGACGCCACCCGACACGCGCATCAGCAGGAAGCTGATCAGCAGTTCGACGCGCACCTCAGCCACGACTTCGGCCAGATACTGCGGCGGCAGCATCTTCAGCCAACTGGTGAACGCGGCCAGATGAATGAACATCAGCGGCTCATCGCTGAGCATCAGCAGTGCATTGGCGATCGCGTCGCTGGAGGTTTGCAGCAGGGCTTCAAGCTCGGCGGCGCTGAGGTATTCCAGGAGCTTTTCGCTGTTGGCCTGCAGATCGGCGAGGAGGGCGAACAGTTGCTTGATGTCATCCCAGACACCGTTCAGCGCTTTCTCGAAACCGCGCCAATCCGCCTGTTGCAACTGCCGGTAACGGTCAGAAAATCCGGCGTTGGAAAACTCCGCCCACAACGGCTGAAAACCTGTCCACTCGGCACGCAACCAGCGCTCGAGGTCACCGAGAATGCTTTCGTAGGAGTCATACAACTCACGAACATGCGCAGTGGAAACATCGGGAAAGAAGGTGATGCGATAACGCTGGCCCCGATCGCAATCGGTCACCTGCAATATCCCGCTCGGGCCGATCGTATGGCGCAGCGCTTCGCCGAAGGTCAGGACACCGCCGACGTCGCCAATCACCGGTTCGAGCGTCACCGGGGTGTTGCCGATCGGTACGAAGCGGGCGGCTTCGAACATGTGCACCAGGGTCAAAGATCCGCTGGCGGGGCACATGACTACGGATGAGCTGATCGGTTTGCGGGACTTGATCGGGGCGCTGAGGCGTACGTCGTTGCCGACGGTAAACACCTGCTCGACATCCAGCGCCGTGCCCGTCCAGTATTGTTCGGCCCAGGCTTCGTAGTTATTGAGGCACAGGCGAAATTCGCCGATCAGGGTTTCGAAATCCGGGTGATCCGGATTCAGTGCGGCAACTATCAGCAGGCCAATGCTGTTGTTCAGGGCCAGTAGCCGATCGGGTTGAAACATTCGCAGTCGCTCGCGCACATCAAGGAGGAGCACGGACTTTGCGGGGGATCAGTGAGGAAAGAAGTCGGCCAAGTAGGTGATGCCTGTAGGACGTTTCGCTAAATATTCGCGAGTAGTTCATCGGCGCAACAGACATTGCCCGTTGCTCAATGTCTGTCGCGCTCGTTATGCTGCTGAACCCTTTAATCAGATCCGAGCAGCGGCGCGATGCCGCCTGGGATGTCTTTGAAAACGGATCCGATGATGAATGCACCGCTGAAGGCGTTCGGCCCGATCAAGGCCGTGATTTTCGATATGGACGGTTTGTTGCTCGACACCGAAGGCATTTACACCGAGGTCACTTCGCTGATTGCCCAGCGCTACGGGCGCACCTTCGACTGGAGCGTCAAACAGAACATCATCGGTCGCGGTGCCAACGATCTGGCCAATTACGTGGTGCAGGCGCTGGATCTGCCGATCACCGCCGATGAGTTCCTGGAGATCCGCGAGCCGTTGATGCGTGAGCGTTTCCCGAAAGCGCAGGCGATGCCGGGCGCCGAGGAGCTGATTCGGCACCTCAAGGCGCACAACATTCCGATCGCGGTGGGCACCAGTTCATCGCGTCAGTCGTTTGGTCAGAAAACCACGCTGCACCAAGAATGGTTTGCGCTGTTCGACTTCATTGTTACCGCAGACGACCCGGAAGTCGGCGCAGCGAAACCGGCACCGGATATCTTCCTGACGGCAGCTCGACGTCTCGGCGTCGCGCCTGAGGACTGTCTGGTGTTCGAGGATTCGCCGTTTGGCGTGACCGCTGCGAAAGCCGCCGGCATGACCGCGATTGCGATTCCGGACGCCGCCATGGCTGATGAAAAATACGCACACGCGGACGGGATACTTCGTACGTTGAAAGCCTTCACCCCGAGTGCCTGCGGTTTACCGGCGCTGGAATGGGCGTAAACGCTTGAGACACAAAAACGCCGCCGCTCTGTGAAAAGAGCGGCGGCGTTTTTCGTTCCGGCTTTGAAGTATCAGGCGCCAAAACCACCGTCGATGGTCAGGCTGGCACCGGTGATGTAACCGGCTTCCGGGCCTGCCAGGTAGGCGACGAAGCTGGCGATTTCTTCGGCTTTACCATAGCGGCCGACGGCCATCAGCGGGATCAGGCTTTCGGCGAAATCGCCGTGCGCCGGGTTCATGTCGGTGTCGACCGGGCCGGGTTGCACGTTGTTGACGGTGATGCCGCGTGGGCCGAGATCGCGGGCCAGGCCTTTGGTCAAACCGACCAGTGCCGACTTGCTCATCGCATACACGCCGCCACCGGCGAAGGGCATGCGGTCGGCGTTGGTGCTACCGATGTTGATGATGCGCGCGCCTTCGCCCATGTGTTTGGCGGCTTCTTGCGAAGCGATGAACACGCTGCGAATGTTGATCGCCACGGTCTGGTCGAAGTCTTCCAGTTTGAAGTCTTCCAGCGGTGCGACGGCCAGCACTCCGGCGTTGTTGACCAGAATATCGACGCGGCCAAACGCTTTGACGGTGGCGCTAACGGCGTGGCGGATGGCGGCGGCGTCGGCGCTGTCGGCCTTGATCGCCAAGGCTTTGCCACCGTTGGCGGTGATGCTGTTTTGCAACTCTTCGGCTTTGGCGGTGGAGCTGACGTAAGTGAAGGCTACTGCAGCGCCTTCAGCGGCCAGACGTTTGACGATGGCAGCACCGATACCGCGGGAACCGCCTTGAATCAGAGCGACTTTACCGCTGAGGTGTTGAGTGGTCATGTTCGATCTCCAGAGTGTTCAAGGCGGGAATGCCTTGGTATTGGTGGCGAGTATCGGCGTGGTATCGACAACTGTGTAGACCATGATTGCTATAGTCTGTGTAAACCAGAAGTTTATAGTGGCGATCATGGAAACCTTCAGCAGCATCGAATGCTTCGTGCGCAGTGCCGAGGTCGGCAGCTTTGCCGAGGCCGCTCGGCGCTTGAGTCTGACCCCGGCGGCAGTCGGCAAGAGTGTGGCCAAACTTGAGGTGCGGCTCGGCGTGCGGCTGTTCCAGCGTAGTACACGCAGCCTGACGCTGACCGAGGCCGGGCAGCTGTTTTTGAATCAGGTCAGCGGCAGCCTGACCACCATTCAGAATGCCGTGGCCAATCTGTCCAGTGTCGAAGGGCTGCCGGCGGGAACGCTGAAAGTCAGCATGGGCGCCGCGTTTGGTTGTTTGCACATCGTGCCGATGCTCGGTGAGTTTTTGCAGCGATATCCAGCGATCAGTCCGGACTGGCATTTCGATAATCGCCAGGTCGATCTGATCGGGCAGGGGTTCGATGCGGCCATTGGTGGCGGCTTCGATCTGCCGCAAGGGGTGATCGCGCGCAAGTTGAGCCCGGCGCACCGGGTTCTGGTGGCATCTGCCGACTATCTACAGGCCAATCCCGAGATCACCGAGCCGGACGATCTCAGCCATCACGACGGGATTCTGATCCGTTCGCCGCAAACCGGGCGCGTGCGTTCCTGGCAGTTGACCGGACGCGATCCGCAGAATTGCCGGCCGTTGATGCTCAAGGCGCGCATGACCCTGAGCGATTCCGAAGCCGCGTGCGCAACGGCGGCGCAAGGGTTGGGGATTGCGTTGGTGAGCATGCCATTTGCGGTGGGGTATCTGGAGTCGGGGAGGTTGCAGCGGGTGTTGCCGGAGTGGTTTGTCGATGATGGCAATATTTCGGTCTACTACGCCGAGCATAAGTTGTTGCCGGGGAAAACCCGGGCGTTTGTGGATTTTTTGATTGAGCAGTTTGTGGAGCGAGGGTTGGCGCGGCGGTTTAGTGCTATCTGAGTAAGGCTTTAAACCGAGTTGTCCCGTTCGCGAGCAAGCTTGGCTCCTACAGGTTTTGTGTTGAATGCAAAATGGTGATTCGACACAAAACCTGTAGGAGCCGAGCCTGCTCGCGATGAACGATAACGCGGTCTACCGGGCAAACCGCCCCGGCCAGCCAATAATGTTCTTCGGCCGCGGCGTCGCATAAGTCCGCACCTTCGACGTCGACAAGCCCAACCGCACAAGCGATTCCGCAATCGTCACCGCCGCCGTCACGCCATCCACCACTGGCACGCCGGTGCGTCGACGAATCTGCTCATCCAGCCCGGCCATGCCGCCGCAACCCAGGCAGATGACCTCGGCCTTATCCTGCGTCACCGCCAACTCAGCCTGATGCACGATCGCTTCCAGCGCACGCTGCGGTTCGTGTTCCAGTTCCAGAACCGCCAAACCACTGGCCCGCACCGAAGCGCAACGATCCCACAGCCCCGACAATTTCAGCCGATCCTCGATCAGCGGCACGGTGCGATCCAGCGTGGTCACCACCGAATACGCGTGGCCCAAAAACATCGCAGTGCTCGCCGCCGCGTCGGTGATGTCCACCACCGGCACGTTAAGCAATTCCTGCAAACCTTCGCGACCATGTTCGCCATAACCGGCCTGAATCACCGCGTCGAACGGTTGGTCGTAGGCCATCACCCGATCCATCACGGCAATCGCGGCGAGGTAGCTTTCGAAGTTGCCTTCAATCGAGTCCGCGCCAAAAAACGGCGTCAAGCCAACGATCTCGGTACCCGGTGACGCGACGGCCTGCGCCGAGCGGGCGATGGCTTGGGTGATGGACTCGGTGGTGTTGACGTTGACCACGAGAATACGCATGGGAAATCCTTATAGCGGGCAGTTCTGCGGCCCGACATCCGGGCCGCGAGGGAAATTAATGGCAGACGTTGTCGACCGCGATCGACTCGCCGCTGACGTCGGCGTAGTGCGGTTCGCGTTTGGCGATGATCAGGTAGAGCATTCCGGCGATGCCGGCACCGATCAGCCAGGAGAACGGCGAGACGCTGTGGAAACCCGGCACCAGCGCCAGCACGATGGCGATCAGCGCCGCTGGAATGAACGCGGCAACGGCGCGCAGGTTGACGCCACGGCTGTAGTAATAAGCGCCGTTCGGGTCTTCGCTGTAGAGCTGCGGCACGTTGATCCGGCCTTTGCGGATCAGCCAGTAGTCGACCATGATCACCCCGTACAATGGGCCGAGCAGGGCGCCGAGGCCGGACAGGAAATACACGATCACCAGCGGGCTGTTGTAGAGATTCCACGGCAGGATCAGCACGGCGATGGTTGCGCTGATCAGCCCGGCGCGGCGGAAGGTCAGGTATTTCGGCGCCAGGTTACTGAGCACGAAAGCCGGGGCGACGAAGTTGGCCATGATGTTCACCGCCACGGTGACGATCAGGAACGCCAGGCAACCCAGTACCAAAAAGAACGTATTGGGAATTGAGGCGATGATTTCGGTCGGGCTTTCGATGATTCGGCCATTGATCTGAAATTGCGCGCCACAGAGCAGGACGGTAATCGCAGCGAACACCAGAATATTCACCGGCAAACCCCAGAAGTTTCCTACCTTGATGGTCTTGCGGCATGGCGAAGAGCGGGCGAAGTCGCAGAAGTTGAGGATCAACGTGCCGTAGATCGCCAGCCACAATGCCCCGCCAGCAAAGATGTTGCGCCACATCTCGCCACCGGTCAGCGGATCGCGGGTCGACCAGGCGATGGTCGCGTTGGCCTGGAAGTACATCCATGCGGCAAGCGCGGCCACGGTCAGCAGAATCACCGGCCCGGCGAACGCCTCGTAGCGACGCACCATTTCCATGCCGTAGGCGAGAATCGCCAGTTGCACGAACCAGATCGCCACGAACGATGCCCAGCCCAGCGTCGACAGCCCGAGAATCGAGTTGTGGTCGTATTCGGCGAAACCGGGATGCACCGCCGTGAGCAGTACTCGTAGGACTACTGACGCCAGATACGTCTGAATGCCGAACCAGGCGATGGCGATAACCGCCCGGATCAATGCAGGAATTTGCGCACCGTGAATGCCGAAACTGATCCGGCTGATCACCGGAAACGGCACCCCGGTTTTCTGCCCCATGTAACCGGACAGGTTCATGAAGAAGTACACCAGCGCCGCGCCGATCCCCAGTGACAACAAAATCTGCCACCCACCCAGGCCCAACGCGTACAAGCCGATGGCGAAGGAATAGTTGGCGATGTTGTGCACGTCGTTCGTCCACAGGGCGAAGATGCTGTATTTGCCCCAGCGTCGACCTTCGGCCTTGGTCGGCGCGAGGTCGCTGTTATGCAGGCGGGGGCTCAGTTGTAACGGTTCGGCCAGACCGTCATAGGACGACGGTTGATCGAGGGCAGAGGCGGGCAGATTCAGCGCGATGTTATTGGAGAGACTTGTACGCATTCCGGCAGGCTCCTGATGTTCAGCGCCGCGATGACTGTGCTTAAGCCGTCAGGCTCGACAAATCTTCGTCGTGGCAGTGAAACATCACTGGTTACGGGGCATCTGCAGCCTGTACGGGATAGGGCGCTTCAGGCTTGCGGATCGAAAGTGTGTTTATGTTTTGCAGTTTTGTATACAAAACATGTATGCACTAAAGCCAGATTTGTGCCAGTTACTGATCTATGGACAGCGTTGCTCATTTCGAAAAGTTATCAATGAGCGCTAAGTCACTGAAATGTGGTGATTAAAAATTGACCGTTTGAACAGGTATTTATTTTCGGCGGGGGATTTGGGCGGGGAGCAAAAGCGTGGGGATTTCGGAGGGGATGTAACCTTTCAGGGCGCGGAAACAAAAAAGTGCACACACAAATGGCACCGATGGT
Organism: Pseudomonas sp. 18058; assembly: GCF_902706155.1. Classification (NCBI taxonomy): domain Bacteria; kingdom Pseudomonadati; phylum Pseudomonadota; class Gammaproteobacteria; order Pseudomonadales; family Pseudomonadaceae; genus Pseudomonas; species Pseudomonas sp. 18058. Next base: position 3,145 of record NZ_CACSJY010000059.1, on the reverse strand, counting down.
GACATTCGTGTGTACACATTTTTTCAAGATCAAAAGATCGCAGCCTGCGGCAGCTCCTACATGGGAATGCGGTCACCTGTAGGAGCTGCCGCAGGCTGCGATCTTTTAGCTGTTGGACTTACTGATGATATTCCCCGCATGCAGCCCACACTCTTTCTGCGTCGCTTCTTCCCACCACCAGCGCCCTTCGCGCTCGTGCTGATTTGGCAGGACAGGGCGGGTGCACGGTTCGCAGCCGATGCTGATGAAACCGCGTTCATGCAGGCTGTTGTACGGCAGCTCAAGCATGCGGATGTAACCCCAGATCTCTTCGCTGGTCATCTGCGCCAGCGGGTTGAACTTGTACAGGGTGCGTTCCGGAGTAGAGAACGCCGTGTCGATTTCCATCGCTGCCACGGCACTGCGCGTGCCCGGGCTCTGGTCGCGGCGCTGGCCGGTGGCCCAGGCTTTGACGCCGGACAGTTTGCGCCGCAGCGGTTCGATCTTGCGGATGCCGCAGCATTCGCCGTGGCCGTCCTTGTAGAAACTGAACAGGCCTTTTTCCTTCACGAACGGTTCCAGTTTCGTGTAGTCCGGCGACACCAGTTCGATGTCGATCTTGTAGTGCTCGCGCACTTGATCGATGAAGCGGTAGGTCTCCGGGTGCAGGCGGCCGGTGTCGAGGCTGAACACCTTGACGTTCTTGTTGAGCTTCCAGGCCATGTCCACCAGCACCACATCCTCGGCGCCGCTGAAAGATATCCACAGGTCATCACCGAACTCGGCAAAGGCGAGTTTGAGAATGTCTTGCGCGGATTTGTTGGCATAGGTCGTGGCGAGTTCCACGACGTCGAACGTTGCACTCATCAGGGCGGCTTCCTACAGGTCGGTGGCGCTGGGCGCTCTATATGGGGCCGATGGTAACAAAAAGCTGCGCGGCTCGGGGCGCGCTGTGCGTTGCGCGAGTGGATTTGAGTCGCTAGAGTTCGGCCTCGCTCGACTCAAATAATCAATACAAACGGGAGTGTCTTGTGGAAATTGCTTGCCTGGATCTTGAAGGGGTGTTGGTGCCGGAAATCTGGATCGCTTTCGCCGAAAAAACCGGAATCGACTCCCTCAAGGCCACCACCCGGGACATTCCCGATTACGACGTGCTGATGAAGCAGCGTCTGCGCATCCTCGATGAGCACGGCTTGAAGCTGTCGGACATTCAGGAAGTGATCGCCACACTGAAGCCGCTGGACGGTGCGGTGGAGTTCGTCAACTGGCTGCGCGAGCGCTTTCAGGTGGTGATTCTGTCGGATACGTTCTACGAGTTCTCGCAGCCGCTGATGCGTCAGTTGGGCTTCCCGACGTTGCTGTGCCATCGTCTGATTACTGACGAAACCGGGCGGGTGACCAGCTATCAGTTGCGTCAGAAGGATCCGAAGCGTCAGTCGGTGCTGGCGTTTAAGAGCCTGTATTACCGGGTGATTGCGGCGGGGGATTCGTATAACGATACGACGATGCTGGGCGAGGCGGATGCGGGGATTTTGTTCCATGCGCCGGAGAATGTGATTCGCGAGTTTCCGCAGTTTCCGGCGGTGCATACCTTTGCTGAGTTGAAGCAGGAATTCCTAAAAGCCTCCAACCGCGACCTCAGCCTGTAAGCCTGGCTAAATGATCGTTCCCACGCTCTGCGTGGGAATGCCTCAACGGACGCTCCGCGTTCGGCTTTGGATGGGACGCCGAGCGTCCCGGGATGCATTCCCTCGCAGAGCGTGGGAACAATCATTACTCAGAGGTTTTGCAGGGTTTCGAGGAGGATTCTGACTTTGGTGATCGACTCCTGATACTCCGCCTGCCAGTCCGAATCGGCAACAATCCCGCCGCCGCCCCAGCAGCACACCTGCCCATCCTTGACCAATAGACTGCGAATCGCGATGGAGCTGTCCATCTCGCCGCGCACGTCGAGGTACAGCAACGAACCGCAATACAACCCGCGCCGGGTCGGCTCCAGCTCATCAATGATCTGCATCGCACGAATCTTCGGTGCGCCGGTGATCGAGCCGCCGGGGAAGCTGCCGGCGATCAAATCCAGTGCGTCGCGATCATCCGCCAGTTCGCCGGTGACGCTGCTGACCAAGTGATGCACGTTCGGATAGCTTTCCAGACTGAATAACTCCGGTACCCGCACCGAACCAATGCGGCAAGTGCGGCCGAGGTCGTTGCGCAGCAGGTCAACGATCATCAGGTTTTCCGCGCGATCCTTGGGGCTGGCCAGCAGTTCTGCGGCGTTGGCCGCATCTTCGGCTGGGGTCAGGCCTCGGGGGCGGGTGCCTTTGATTGGGCGGGTTTCCACTTGGCGCTGGCTGACTTTGACGAAGCGCTCCGGCGACAGGCTTAACACCGCGCCACCGTCAGGCAGGCTCTGGAAACCGGAGAACGGCGTCGGGCAGGCTTCGCGCAATGCGCAATAGGCCAGCCACGGATCGCCCTGGCACTCAGCGCGGAAGCGTTGAGCGAAGTTGACCTGATAGCAATCGCCGGCCTGGATGTAATGTTGAATGCGTTCGAAGGCCTGACGGTAATCGTCGGCCGAGAGGTCGGCGACCATCGGGTCTTTGAGCTTGAACGGGGTTAAAGCACTAACGACTGGCTGCGTGAACAACAAAATCAGCCGCTGTTGCTCGCTGTCGATCACGGACGGGTGAAAGACCAATTGGCTGGTTGACGTCTGGTGATCGCTGATCAGCGCCCAGTTGTACAGGCCGAAACGTGCGTCAGGCAATTGCAGATCATCGCGGGCCTGGCTTGGCAGGTTTTCCAGATGCCGGCCGAAGTCGTAGCTGAGGTAACCGATCAAGCCGCCGGCGAATGGCAACTCGAAACCCGCCGGTAAATCCGCCTCGCCCAAGTGCTGCAAATTGTCGCGCAACCGCTGGAGGAAATGACTGCCACTCTCGTCCGGCAACACCGCCAGTTGTTCCAGCGGCCAGGCGCTGAGCAGGTCGTAGCGACCACGGTCGGCACTCGGCCGGCCGCTGTCGAGCAGCACGGCGCCGGGCGCGTGGCGGATGGCCGCGAAATAGTCGGCAGGATTGGCGCGGTAGGGCAGCGGGTGTACGGAACAGGTCAACATGGGCGGGGCAGATCGGCCGTTGAGGCGGGGTGGGGATTGTAGTCC
>NZ_CACSJY010000058.1:0-35710 GCF_902706155.1 Pseudomonas sp. 18058 | reverse complement strand
GGTTGGGTCTGGCTGAAGATCGTGCGGAAGCATCGATCGCCTGTCGTCAGGTGGGGCCGATCAAGTTCAATGGCGATCTGAAGGATGGCGATGAGGTGTTCAAGGAGCGCACATCGCTGGTGTTCAAGACCATGCAGGTGGTGCGTTTCCTCGACAAGAAACGCAATACGCTGGTGTATCTGGTCTATAGCGATCGCCTGATCGAAGGCAGCCCGCAGAATGCTGTTACAGCGATCCCGATCCTGCCATGGGTGCCCGTCCAGCAATAACCCCGCAGATACCAATGTGGGAGCGAGCCTGCTCGCGAAGAGGTCGTGTCAGTCGATAGAGCTATCAACTGACCGATCGCATTCGCGAGCAGGCCCGCTCCCACTTTTTTTGCGCAGGATTTGTTAAATCACAGGCAATAAAAAACCGACCCTAAGGTCGGTTTTTTAATGACTACGTCGATTAAGCGGCTTCTTTCAGCGCTTTAACGTGGCCATTCAGACGGCTCTTATGACGAGCAGCCTTGTTCTTGTGGATGATGCCTTTATCGGCCATACGGTCGATAACTGGCACAGCCAGAACGTATGCAGCTTGAGCTTTTTCAGCGTCTTTTGCGTCAATGGCTTTAACTACATTCTTGATGTAGGTGCGAACCATGGAACGCAGGCTGGCGTTGTGGCTGCGACGCTTCTCAGCCTGTTTTGCACGTTTTTTGGCGGAAGGTGAGTTGGCCACCGTCGAGCTCCTCGAAAGACTTTTTAGGAAATAGCAAACAAAATAGGCCGCGAATCATGCCGATGAAGAGAAGTCTTGTCAAGGGCACTTGAATCGTTCCGCTAAGTGGTAGGTATAAAGAGGCGGGATATTTATTTCCGGCGCTTGACCTGTAAACTCGCGAGCTTTGGCTCTGTGCTGCTGCGGCGCGGAGTATCGCATAAGTAGGCGCTTAATTCGCCTGCTGTTTATCGACAGGCACAAATTCCCTCAATGAATCTGCTCAAATCGTTGGCCGCCGTCAGCTCTATCACGATGCTTTCCCGGATTCTGGGTTTTGTTCGTGACACGCTTATCGCCCGCACATTCGGCGCCGGGATGGCGACAGACGCCTTCTTTATCGCCTTCAAACTGCCCAATCTGCTGCGAAGAATTTTTGCCGAGGGCGCTTTCTCACAGGCATTCGTGCCAATTCTGGCCGAATACAAAAGTCAGCAGGGCGAAGAGGCGACCCGTACCTTCATTGCCTACGTATCGGGCTTGCTGACGCTGGTACTGGCGATCGTCACCGCGCTGGGCATGATCGCGGCGCCTTGGGTGATCTGGGCCACGGCGCCCGGTTTCACCGATACGCCGGAAAAATTCCAGCTCACCTCTGATCTGTTGCGGGTGACGTTCCCTTATATATTGCTGATCTCGCTGTCATCGCTGGCCGGCGCGATCCTCAATACCTGGAACCGTTTCTCGGTGCCCGCATTTGTGCCGACCTTGCTTAACGTCAGCATGATCGTGTTCGCGCTGTTCCTCACACCGTACTTCGATCCACCAGTCATGGCCCTTGGCTGGGCGGTATTGGTCGGTGGTCTGGCGCAGCTGCTCTATCAACTGCCGCACCTGAAAAAGATCGGCATGCTGGTGCTGCCGCGTCTGAACCTGCGCGATACCGGCGTGTGGCGCGTGATGAAGCAGATGCTGCCGGCGATCCTCGGTGTCTCGGTCAGCCAGATTTCGCTGATCATCAACACTATCTTCGCCTCGTTTCTGGTCGCAGGTTCGGTGTCGTGGATGTACTACGCCGACCGTTTGATGGAGTTGCCATCCGGTGTGCTTGGCGTGGCGTTGGGCACGATTTTGCTGCCGACATTGGCAAAAACCTATGCGAGCAAGGATCGTCACGAGTATTCGCGGATTCTCGATTGGGGCCTGCGTCTGTGCTTTGTGCTGGTGCTGCCGTGCTCGCTGGCGTTGGGGATTCTCGCCGAGCCGCTGACCGTGTCGCTGTTCCAGTACGGTCAGTTCAGTGGCTTCGACGCAGAAATGACTCAACGTGCGCTGATTGCTTATTCTGTCGGCCTGCTCGGGATTATCGTGATCAAAGTGCTGGCGCCGGGCTTTTATGCGCAACAGAACATCCGCACCCCGGTGAAAATCGCAATCTTCACGCTGGTGGTTACTCAGTTGTTCAACTTGGTGCTGATCGGCCCCCTGGCTCACGCCGGTCTGGCCTTGGCGATCAGTGCCGGTGCCTGCCTCAACGCCGGACTGCTGTTCTATCAACTGCGCAAGCAGCAGATGTACCAGCCGCAGCCGGGTTGGGCCAAGTTCGCTTTCAAACTGGTGGTCGCGGTGGCGGTGATGTCCGTGGTGCTGTTGATCGGCATGCATTTCATGCCGCCATGGGATCAAGGGCACATGCTTGAGCGCTTCCTGCGTCTGGGCGCCTTGGTCGCGGCGGGCGTGGTGTCCTATTTCGGTATGTTGCTGCTGCTCGGTTTCCGCCTGCGCGACTTCAATCGCAAGGCCTTGAGCTAAGGTTTTTCTCTTTATGGAGGGGCGCGGGCCGGCAGTTTTGTCGGCTCGTTCACTTTGCGTTACGGTGTTGCCTGTCGTCGGCCGTCGGGTGTGGTTATAATCGACCACTTTATGAGCAAGAAGCGCGTTATGCAGCTGGTTCGAGGCCTCCACAACTTGCGCCCCCAGCATCGGGGCTGCGTCGCCACTATTGGCAACTTTGACGGTGTTCACCGTGGTCACCAGGCTATCCTGGCCCGACTGCGTGAGCGTGCGCTCGAGTTGGGCGTACCCAGCTGCGTGGTGATTTTCGAGCCGCAGCCACGGGAATTCTTTGCCCCCGAGACCGCGCCGGCACGTCTGGCAAGGTTGCGCGACAAGCTGCAACTGCTGGCGGCCGAAGGCGTTGACCGGGTGTTGTGCCTGGCGTTCAACCAGCGCTTGAGCAAACTCAGCGCCAGTGAATTCGTCGACACCATCCTCGTCGATGGCCTCGGCGTGCAGCATCTGGAAGTCGGTGATGATTTCCGTTTTGGTTGCGACCGCCTCGGTGATTTCGATTTCCTGATGCAGGCCGGGCAGGTTCACGGTTTTACCGTCGAAGCGGCGCAAACCGTCGAGCTGGACGGCATTCGCGTCAGCAGCACGCAAGTGCGCAACGCCTTGGCCGCCGCCGATTTTGCCTTGGCCGAACGTTTGCTCGGTCGCCCGTACCGTATCGCCGGTCGTGTGCTGCACGGCCAGAAACTGGCCCGGCAACTGGGCACGCCCACTGCCAACATTCAACTCAAGCGTCGTCGCGTGCCGTTCACCGGGGTCTATCTGGTGGATGTCGATATCGACGGCAAGACCTGGCCCGGCGTCGCCAATATCGGCGTGCGGCCCACGGTACAAGGTGATGGCAAGGCCCACCTTGAAGTCCATCTTTTAGATTTTGCCGGCGATCTGTATGACCGGCGTTTGACGGTGGTTTTCCACCAAAAGCTGCGTGAAGAGCAGCGCTTCGCCTCCCTGGAGGCATTGAAAACGGCGATCAATGCGGATGTCGCCACCGCCCGTGCACTAGCCGCACCTAGCGCCCATCGCTAATGAAGAGCCTTAAATGACCGACTATAAAGCCACGCTTAACCTTCCGGACACCGCCTTCCCAATGAAGGCCGGCCTGCCACAGCGCGAACCGCAGATTCTGCAGCGCTGGGACAGTATTGGCCTGTACGGAAAGTTGCGCGAGATTGGCAAGGATCGTCCGAAGTTCGTTCTGCATGACGGCCCTCCGTATGCCAACGGCACGATCCACATCGGTCACGCACTGAACAAGATTCTCAAGGACATGATCATCCGCTCGAAGACCCTGTCGGGTTTCGACGCGCCGTATGTTCCGGGTTGGGACTGCCACGGCCTGCCGATCGAGCACAAGGTTGAAGTGACCCACGGCAAAAATCTGGGCGCGGACAAGACCCGCGAACTGTGCCGTGCCTACGCCACCGAGCAGATCGAAGGGCAGAAGTCCGAATTCATCCGTCTCGGCGTGCTGGGCGACTGGGCCAACCCGTACAAGACCATGGATTTCAAGAACGAGGCCGGTGAAATCCGCGCCCTCGCTGAAATCGTCAAGGGCGGTTTCGTGTTCAAGGGCCTCAAGCCTGTGAACTGGTGCTTCGACTGCGGTTCGGCCTTGGCCGAAGCGGAAGTTGAGTACGAGAACAAAAAGTCCTCGACCATCGACGTTGCGTTCCCGATCGCTGACGAAGCCAAACTGGCTGCCGCGTTCGGTCTGCCATCGTTGAGCAAACCTGCCTCGATCGTGATCTGGACCACCACCCCGTGGACCATCCCGGCCAACCAGGCACTGAACGTTCACCCGGAATTCAACTACGCACTGGTGGATGTCGGCGACAAGCTGCTGGTGCTGGCTGAAGAGCTGGTTGAAGCCTGCCTGGCGCGCTACGGCATCGAAGGTTCGGTCATCGCGACCACCACCGGTAAAGAGCTGGAGCTGATCAACTTCCGTCACCCGTTCTACGACCGTCTGTCGCCGGTGTACTTGGCTGACTACGTTGAACTGGGCGCTGGCACCGGCGTGGTTCACTCCGCTCCGGCTTACGGCGTAGACGACTTCGTGACCTGCAAAAAATACGGCATGGTCAACGACGACATCCTCAATCCAGTGCAAAGCAACGGCGTTTACGTGCCGTCGCTGGAATTCTTCGGCGGCCAGTTCATCTGGAAGGCCAACCCGGCCATCGTCGACAAGCTGACCGAAGTCGGTGCGCTGATGCACACCACCGTCATCGAACACAGCTACATGCACTGCTGGCGCCACAAGACTCCGCTGATCTACCGCGCCACCGCGCAGTGGTTCATCGGCATGGACAAAGAGCCAACCAGCGGCGACACCCTGCGTGTACGTTCGCTCAAAGCCATCGAAAACACCAAGTTCGTCCCGGCCTGGGGCCAGGCGCGTCTGCACTCGATGATCGCCAACCGTCCTGACTGGTGCATCTCGCGTCAACGTAACTGGGGCGTGCCGATCCCGTTCTTCCTGAACAAGGAAAGCGGCGAGCTGCACCCACGCACCGTCGAGCTGATGGAAGAAGTTGCCAAGCGCGTTGAAGTCGAAGGCATCGAAGCCTGGTTCAAAATGGACGCTGCCGAGTTGCTCGGCGACGATGCGCCGCTGTACGACAAAATCAGCGACACCCTCGACGTCTGGTTCGATTCGGGCACCACGCACTGGCACGTCCTGCGCGGTTCGCACCCGATGGGTCACGAGAGCGGCCCGCGCGCCGATCTGTACCTGGAAGGTTCCGACCAACACCGTGGCTGGTTCCACTCGTCGCTGCTGACCGGTTGCGCCATCGACAATCACGCGCCGTACCGCGAACTGCTGACTCACGGTTTTACCGTCGACGAAGCCGGCCGCAAGATGTCCAAATCGCTGGGCAACGTGATTGCGCCGCAGAAAGTCAACGACACCCTGGGCGCCGACATCATGCGTCTGTGGGTGGCTTCGACTGACTACTCCGGCGAGATGGCGGTTTCCGACCAGATCCTGCAACGCAGTGCGGACGCCTATCGTCGTATTCGTAACACCGCGCGCTTCCTGCTCTCGAACCTGAGCGGTTTCAACCCGGCCACCGACATCCTGCCGGCGGAAGAAATGCTCGCGCTGGATCGTTGGGCGGTCGACCGCACCTTGCTGCTGCAACGCGAGCTGCAAGAACACTACGGCGAATACCGTTTCTGGAACGTCTACTCGAAGATCCACAACTTCTGCGTGCAGGAGCTGGGCGGTTTCTACCTCGACATCATCAAGGACCGTCAGTACACCACTGGCGCCAACAGCAAGGCTCGCCGTTCGGCGCAAACCGCGCTGTTCCACATCTCCGAAGCGCTGGTGCGCTGGATCGCGCCGATCCTCGCTTTCACCGCCGACGAACTGTGGGAATACCTGCCGGGCGAGCGTAACGAATCGGTCATGCTCAACACCTGGTACGAAGGCCTGACCGAACTGCCAGCTGACGTTGAACTGGGCCGCGACTACTGGGAACGCGTGATGGCGGTCAAAGTAGCGGTCAACAAAGAAATGGAAATCCAGCGCGCGGCCAAAGCCGTCGGTGGCAACCTGCAAGCCGAAGTGACGCTGTACGCCGAAGACGCCCTGAGCGCCGATCTGGCCAAGCTGAGCAACGAACTGCGCTTTGTCCTGATCACTTCGACGGCCAGCGTTGCGCCTTTTGTCAGCGCACCTGAAGACGCGGTCGTGACTGAAGTCAGCGGCCTTAAGCTGAAGATCGTCAAATCGGCCTTCCCGAAGTGCGCCCGTTGCTGGCACTGCCGTGAAGACGTTGGCGTGAACCCGGAGCATCCGGAAATCTGCGGTCGTTGCGTCGACAACATCAGCGGCGCTGGCGAGGTTCGTCACTATGCCTAATGCCGTTGGCCGTTTCGGACGGTTGAGCTGGCTCTGGTTGAGTTTGCTGGTTCTGGTCATTGACCAGGCCAGCAAGTTTTACTTCGAAGGCAAGCTCGAAATGTTCCAGCAGATCGTGATCATTCCTGATTACTTCAGCTGGACGCTGGCGTACAACACCGGCGCTGCCTTCAGCTTCCTCGCGGACAGCTCCGGCTGGCAGCGCTGGCTGTTTGCCCTGATCGCCATTGTGGTCAGTGCGGTGCTGGTGGTCTGGCTCAAGCGCCTGGGTCGCAACGAAACCTGGCTGGCCGTCGCTTTGGCGCTGGTGCTGGGTGGCGCGCTGGGCAATCTGTACGACCGCATTGCCCTGGGTCATGTGATCGATTTCATTCTGGTGCACTGGCAGAACCGCTGGTACTTCCCGGCGTTCAACTTCGCCGACAGCGCGATTACCGTTGGCGCGGTGATGCTGGCACTGGACATGTTCAAAACCAAGAAAACCGAAGAGGCCGTTCATGACTGAACAGGTATTGGCTGAGCAACGCATCGGCCAGAACACGGAAGTCACTTTGCACTTTGCATTGCGCCTGGAGAACGGCGACACCGTCGACAGCACGTTCGACAAAGCCCCGGCGACCTTCAAGGTCGGCGACGGCAACCTGCTGCCAGGTTTCGAAGCGGCGCTGTTCGGCTTCAAGGCCGGTGACAAGCGCACGCTGACTGTTGAGCCGGAAAATGCTTTCGGCCAGCCGAACCCGCAGAACGTACAGATCATCCCGCGCTCGCAGTTCGTCGACATGGAGCTGTCGCCGGGTTTGCTGGTGATCTTCAACGATGCGGCCAATACTGAGCTGCCGGGCGTGGTGAAAGAATTCGACGACACGCAAGTGACCATCGACTTCAACCACCCGCTGGCAGGCAAAACGCTGACCTTTGACGTCGAGATCATCAACGTCAAAGCGATTTAACTGACTCTATGAAGTCAAATGTGGGAGCGAGCTTGCTCGCGAATGCGGTGTGTCAGCCAACAGTAATGTTGCAGGTGATGGCCTCTTCGCGAGCAAGCTCGCTCCCACAGTGTTTTTAACTGTTTTCGCGCGCAAGACACGAGGCACAGCATGCAAATCAAACTCGCCAATCCCCGTGGCTTCTGCGCCGGTGTGGACCGGGCGATCGAAATCGTCAACCGCGCCCTGGAAGTCTTCGGGCCACCGATCTACGTGCGCCATGAAGTGGTGCACAACAAGTTCGTCGTTGAAGACCTGCGCAGTCGTGGCGCGATTTTCGTCGAAGAACTGGATCAGGTGCCGGACGACGTCATCGTCATTTTCAGTGCCCACGGTGTTTCCCAAGCCGTGCGTACCGAAGCCGCCGGCCGTGGTCTGAAAGTATTCGACGCCACGTGTCCGCTGGTGACCAAGGTGCACATCGAAGTCGCGAAATACAGCCGCGATGGTCGTGAGTGCATCCTGATCGGCCACGCCGGTCACCCGGAAGTCGAAGGCACCATGGGCCAGTACGACGCCAGCAATGGCGGCGCGATCTACCTCGTTGAAGACGAAAAAGACGTCGCCGAACTGCAGGTTCACAACCCGGAAAAACTCGCTTTCGTCACCCAGACCACGCTGTCGATGGACGACACCAGTCGCGTCATCGATGCCTTGCGCACACGCTTCCCGGCCATCGGCGGCCCGCGCAAGGACGACATCTGTTACGCCACGCAAAACCGTCAGGACGCGGTCAAGCAACTGGCCGACGAGTGCGACGTGGTTCTGGTAGTCGGCAGCCCGAACAGTTCCAACTCCAACCGCTTGCGCGAACTGGCCGAGCGCATGGCCACCCCGGCCTATCTGATCGACGGCGCCGAAGATCTGCAAGAGAGCTGGTTCGATGGTGTCGAGCGTATCGGCATCACCGCTGGTGCCTCCGCACCGGAAGTGCTGGTGCGTGGCGTGATTCAGCAACTGCAAGCCTGGGGCGCGACCGGCGCCGATGAGCTGGCCGGGCGCGAAGAGAACATCACGTTCTCGATGCCGAAAGAGCTGCGCGTTCGTTCGATCTGACGTTTTTGGTTTTCTGACACAACGCCTGTTCAGCGCTTTTGCTGCTCAGGCGCACGCGACCGGTCGCCGCCAACACCACCTGGCGCTGGCTGACCGGCTCGTGAGCCGAGCAAATATGTAATGTCCCTGCCTGAAACGCCCGTTCGGGCATCAGCGGTTGTCCCAGACTGCTGAAACGCACATAACGCCTTACAGATCCATTGCCGACAATCGGCACCTTCGCGTCACTCGCACGTTCTGCCAGTAATGGATTGCTGCTGTCCGCAGGCCCTTTGCCGCTGATATCCACAATGATCCGCCAGCCCTGACTCCAGTCACCGTTGATGCCATGAATCACCACGCTCTGATTGCGCGTGATGGCCAGGCTGCGTGCGTTGCGAATACCGTCGAGCAGCGACTGCGCGGCCAGATCCCGCTGGTTCGATTCGCGCAGCGTTGCGAACGCCGGATTGACCAACAGCAGAACAATTGCGCCGATCGCCAGTCCCATAAGCAGTTCTATCAGGCTGAAACCATGTTGCGTCATGAAAACTCCCTCCGTGGAGTGTGATGAGCGGCGCGATCCTTACGCCGCGCAGGGCAAATCAACCGACGCGGGTCGGTTGAATGTTCTAGCGTGTAGAAGCAGGTATAGCCGACGGCAACGGAGGGCATCGATGGATCTTCGTACAAAAGGTTTCACGCTGATCGAGTTGCTGGTGGCGATGGCGATCTTCGTGTTGCTCATCACACTTGCCGTGCCGGCGTTCACCAAGTCGATCCAGAGCAGCAAGGCCGATACCGAAATGGGCGATCTGCAACGGGCAATCAATTTTGCCCGGCTTGAAGCGATTGATCGTGGCGTGACCACTCGCTTGCGCCCGAGCGCCGGCGGCAGCGTCTGGACGGGTGAATTGGCGGTTTACGACAGTACTGGCACGCCGGCGAATGTATTGCGGGTTGTTCCAGCGATGAGCAGCGGCGCCGCTCTGACGCTACCCTTAGGAGTGACCGCACTGGATTTCAACAATCTAGGCGGTCTGGCCGCACCGTCTACGGCGGTGGTCATCAGTTACACGCTGGGCACGCAAAGCAGGACGCTGAACGTGTGTTTGAACGGACGAATTCAATTGGGTGGAATTTGCGGATGAGGGCAGGGAGTCAACACGCACAGGAGGGCATGACGCTGATCGAGGTGCTGGTCGCGTTGCTGATTCTGACCGTCGGGTTATTGGGCGCGGCGGCGGTGCAACTGAATGCGCTGAAGTACACCGACAGCTCGCGCATGACCAGTCAGGCCAGTTTTATCGCCTATGACATGATGGATCGCATTCGCGCCAACTCCGGCGCCGACTACACCGTGACGCCGCCGACCTCGGGCAATCTCAGCGTCGCTCGCGATCAGGATCTCTACGATTTCACCACCAACATCATTGCTTTCGGCGGGCCGACCGCTACCGGCAGCATCACGCTCAATCAGCGGGTGTACACCATCACCATCAACTGGAGTGACGCGCGGGCCGCCAACACCGCCAGCGCGCCGCGCAGTTTCGTCCTCAGCAGCCGTGCGGCGGTTGATCCGGTGGCCACGCCATGAGGCGCGATAATCGGGGTTTCGGCCTGATCGAATTGCTCGTGGCTCTCGCGCTGGGTCTGATCATCGTGCTGGGTGTCGTGCAGATTTTCATCGCGGCGAAAAATACCTATGTCAGTCAGAACAGCGCCGCCGCGATGCAGGAAGACGCGCGTTTTGTGCTGAGCAAAATGATTCAGGAAATCCGCATGGTGGGCATGTTCGGTTGCCTCGGCACGATTACCGATTCGAGCACGGCCGGGGATTTCAATGCCGCGCAGATCGCTCCGATCGGCTGGGATAACGCCAACCTCAAACTGACGCTGGTCACCGCCGATATCGGCAGCGGTGGTGGCACGCCGACCTGGACGGTGCTCTCCGATTGCCGCAACAGCGCCACGGCGTATACCGGTTTACGAACGGCGGCGACCGGACAGATTGCCTTTCCGATTCGCCGATTGATCTACAGCTTCAGCAACAACCAGATACTCATGGGCACCGGCAGCGGAACGCCGACCCAGCAGGTGCTGGTGAACAACGTCAGTGCTTTCACCGTCACCTTCGGCCTGGCGAGTTCTGCGACCGATGTGGCCGCTTCAACTTACAGCGCCAACCCCAGCGATACGGCACGCATCCGCAGTGTGCGCCTGAGCCTGACCCTGCTCGACCCCAACAACCGGGTCGCCCCACAAACCTTCAACGTGGTTGCCGCTTTGCGCAACCGCTTGCAGTGAGGGCCAGGGTGATGCGGATTTCTCTTCACAACAGGAAGGCCCAGCGCGGCATGGCGTTGCTGGTCAGTCTGGTGTTTTTGTTGTTACTGACGCTGATTGGTTTGTCGTCGATGCAGAGCGCCAACCTGCAGGAAAAAATGGCCGGTAGTGTGAGTTTGCGTAATCAGTCGTTCCAGACTGCGGAAGCGGCGTTGCGGGTGGGGGAGAGCGCGGTGCAGCTCGATACTTACACCTTGGCGGTGTGCAGCGGCACGACGCAATGTGCGCCGCCGGCGGAATCTTCGGTGGTCAGTGCGGCAGGGCTCAATTCCACCTCGGGGGTGACGTGGATCGCGACCGGTAATGGTTTCTATGGTGTGCAAAACATTGGCACCACACTCACGGCGGTGAACGTACCGAGCAATACCTCGGCAACGTTGTATCGAGTGACCGCCGTCGGCATCGCCGGCACTTCGCGCAGCGTGGTGGAGAGTGTTTATGCGAAGTATTGAGCGCTATGGATCGCTGCTGCTCGGCCTGTTGCTGAGTTTTTATCTGACGGCACCGGCCTATGCGTTCACGCCATCGGACTCGCCGTTGTTAAGTGCAGCCGCGGTTCCGCCAAACGTGATGCTGTTGATCGATGATTCGGGGAGCATGAACAGCATCATTTATGCGGCCGGTTTCAACCCCGCTGACAACCCCACGCCAGCGCGGCAATGCAACGCCTTGCTCGGCTTGTGTCTGAGTTCGACAGCGATCACCGGTGACACGATCTTTCTGTCGAGCCTGCCGACATCCGGCTGTTCCGGTGGCGCCTATGCGTTCTACAACAACAGCATCGCGCCGCTGTGCCTGAAACTGCCGGATCCCGTGGGCAGCGGCAACACGCGTTATTCGGGCGATTACATTTCCTACGTGGTCAGTCTGGCCATCAACAACGGTACCCGCGATTTCACCACCGGGGCGATACCCAACGATTACCGGATCAACGTGGCGCGCAACGTGTCGACGGCACTGGTGACCAGCAACCGCACCTTGCGAATGGGTCTGTCGACCTTCAATCCGGCCACCAGCAACAACTCCGGCAATGGCGGGTACATCGCGCGATCGATCAGCGATCTGGCACCGGTCTCCGGCAGCGTGACTCAGGCCCAGGCGGATACCAACTACAACGCGCTGATCTCATCGATCAACGCTTTGAGCGCCGTGGCCAACACGCCCTTGGCGGAAACCTATTACGAGATCACCCGCTATATGCGCGGCATGGCGCCGTACTACAACAGCACGCCAACGACCTACACCAGCCCGATTCAGTATCGCTGCCAGAAAAACTACGGCGTGGTGATCACCGATGGTTTGCCGACGTTTGACCGAACCTTCCCGACCAACGATCCGCTGGGCGGCAGTCGATTGCCGAACTGGGATGGCGTCAACAATGACGGCAACAACCTCAATGGCGACAATGAGGGCGACACGCTGTATCTGGATGACATCGCCAAATTTGCCTTTGACATCGACATGCGTTCGACCGGCACCGACGCGGCGGGCAAGAGCTGGAACGCGGTGGATTTTCCCAAGCAGAACATGAACACCTACACCGTGGGTTTCACGGCGGCCAACGACATGTTGTCGGATGCGGCCAGTTATGGGCAGGGCAAGTATTATCAGGCGACGGACAGCACGGGGCTGAATGCGGCGCTGTCGTCGGCGTTGAGTGATATCACTTCCAAGGCGGGTTCCGGCGGCAGCGGAGTCGCCAGCGGCACCACGCTGGCGAGCGGCACCAGCTATTTCCAGACCAGTTACGACCCCAAGGATTGGCGCGGCACCATCAAGTCTTTCGGCTTCACGTCTTCCGGGGCGGTGAATACGTCGACCACGCTTTGGACGACTGATACGACCATCGTGCCCGGAACGACTGCGCCGACTTACCAATCCTGGAACACCGCAAGCAATGCCGCCGTGACGCTGGCTTACGGCAACTTTTCCCCTGCGCAACAAAACACGCTCAGTCAGAGTCTGCCCACCGGAATCACCGGCAATGATCTGGTGGAGTGGAGCAAAGGCACCAACAAAACCGGGCTCAAGGTTCGCAACGTATTGCTCGGCGACATCATCAATTCGCCATTGGTGCTGGCGGCCCCCACGGACAAGACCGCTGCCGACTTGTCCGGCGATACCGCTTATAGCGCTTATCTGACGACCAAAGCCGCGAACATGAACGCCAATCTGGTGGTGAATGCCAACGACGGATTCGTCAACATCATCAACTCGGCCAATGGCACCCGGCGCTACGCCTACATGCCGTCCAGTGTGTTGCCGTCGCTACGGCTGATTGCTGATCCGACCTACATCAATGGCGTCAGCCACAAGTTTCTCGTCGACGGGCAAGTCGGAGTGTTCGACGCGCAGTCCGGCACGGCCTGGAAAACCCTGGCCATTGGTGGTACGGGTGCCGGAGGTAAAACGTTCTACGGGCTGCAACTATTTGATGCTTCTGCGGGGAATGTGATCAAGGCGTTATGGGAGGTCAGTGCGCCGAACACCGCCAACAGCGCCAACGCTTTTAATGATCTGGGTTACGCCTACGCCCGACCAGAAGTGGCACGCTTGGCCGACGGGCGCTGGGCGGCGTTTATTTCCAACGGTTACGGCAGCAATTCTGGCGTGGCCGCGTTGTATGTGCTGGATGTACGCGACGGTTCGCTGATCAAGAAAATCGTCATCGACAGCACGGAAACCACCAACGGTTTGTCCTCGGTGAAGCTCAAGGTCAACTCTTCCAATGTCGTGCAGGCCGCGTACGGCGGTGACTTGAAAGGGCGCCTGTGGAAATTCGACCTGAGTGCGACGTCGACCGACAGTTGGGGCGTGGCGTTTTCCGGTAAACCGCTTTTCACCACGGCGGGCGGGGCGACTCAGCCGATCACCGCGCAACCGTTGCTGGCGGACAACTCAGTCGGCGGCAAACAGATATTCGTCGGCACCGGCAAGTTCAACGAAACGGCGGACAAGACCAACAAGGATTTGCAGGCGTTCTATTCGGTTTGGGATGCCGATGGCGGTTCCGGGCAATTGACCATCGGCAGCTTGCAGGCACAGGCAGTGACGGGCGTGTTCTCGGGAAGCACCGGGCAATTCGTGACCACCTCGCAGAATGACACGACGTACCCGGCGGAGAAGGGCTGGTATTTGCCCTTGGTGTATAACAGCGCGCTGACCGGCGAGCGGGTGATCAATCAGGCCAGTCTGGTGCTGGGGCGAATCATTTTTACCACCGCCAGCGTCGATACCACCGATCCCTGCTCCAGTTTCGGCACCGGCAAACTGGTCGAACTCGATGCGTTCAGCGGTAAGATGCTCAACTACGCGGTGCTCGATACCAACGCCGATGGCGTGGTCGACAGCAACGACACGATTTCCAGTGGCGTGGTGTTCACCGGCGGTATTCCGACCCTGAACGCCATCGTCAACGGCGCAACCCGCAAGATCGTGAACGACTCCAGTGGCGGCATTACCACACTGGTGGAAAAATCCGGCGGCGGCAGCCGTCGTATCATGTGGCGACAAATACAGTAAGTGAGAGTTTGAGGCATGCGCAGATCCAACCGCGGATTCACCCTGATCGAAATCATGATCGTGATTGCGATTATCGGGATCGTCATCACCATCGCCGCACCGAGCTACACCGAGTACCTGAAAAAGGGCCGCCGCGCCGAAGTGGTGTCGTTGCTCTCGGAGCAGGCGCAGTCCCTCGAACGCTTCTACACCAAGAACAATGTCTACACCGGCATCACCGGGCTCAGCACGGGCAATGATTTCTACACCATCACCCCGACCATCGCTGACCAGACTTTCCTGCTGACCGCGACGCGTAAAACCGGTACGACCATGGCCACCGACAAATGCGGGGATTTCACCCTGACCAACACCGGTGTCAGAAGCATGAACAACGCGACCACCGGGCTGACCACCAAGGATTGCTGGGGCCGCTGAGGCGCTTTCTTTCGGGCGCCTTTTGCGCCCACTGTCTTTTTTACGGTTGGATCAAACATGACCAGGCAACAGCAAGTGGTGATAGTCGGTGGCGGGGTGATTGGCCTGCTGACCGCCTACAACCTCGCCTCCGAAGTGCGCAGCGTGGTGCTGCTCGATCGTTCGAACCTCGGGCAGGAATCGTCCTGGGCGGGCGGCGGTATCGTTTCGCCGTTGTACCCGTGGCGCTACAGCCCGGCAGTCACCGCGCTGGCGCATTGGTCGCAGGATTTTTATCCACAGCTTGGCGAGCGTCTGTTTGCTGATACCGGGGTTGATCCTGAAGTCCACACCACCGGCCTGTACTGGCTGGATCTGGACGATGAAGCCGAAGCGCTGGCCTGGGCGAAGCGTGAAAACCGCCCGCTGCGGGCTGTGGATATCTCGGCGGCGCACGATGCGGTGCCGGTACTCGGCGGTGGGTTCGCGCGGGCGATCTACATGGCTGACGTTGCCAACGTACGTAATCCGCGCCTGGTGAAGTCGTTGAAAGCGGCGCTGCAAGCGATGCCGAACGTGACGATTCATGAGCAGTGCGAAGTCAGCGGGTTTGTTCGTGAAGGTGGCCAGGTCATCGGCGTCGAAACCTCCGGCGGCGTGATCAAGGGCGATCAGGTCGTGCTGACGGCGGGTGCATGGAGCGGTGATCTGCTCAAGACGCTGGATCTGACACTGCCGGTCGAACCGGTGAAAGGGCAGATGATTCTCTACAAGTGCGCGGCGGATTTCTTGCCGAGCATGGTGCTGGCCAAGGGGCGGTACGCGATTCCGCGGCGTGACGGGCATATTCTGATTGGCAGCACGCTGGAGCATGAAGGCTACGACAAAACGCCGACCGATGTGGCGCTGGAGAGCCTCAAGGCTTCAGCGGTCGAGCTGATTCCGGCGTTGGCGGATGCTGAAGTGGTCGGGCATTGGGCGGGGTTGCGTCCGGGTTCGCCGGAAGGGATTCCGTACATTGGCCGGGTGCCGGGGTATGAAGGCTTGTGGCTGAACTGCGGGCATTACCGTAACGGATTGGTGCTGGCGCCGGCGTCGTGTCAGTTGTTTGCGGATGTGATGTTGGGTCGTGCGCCGATTATTGATCCGGCGCCTTATGCGCCTGCGGGCCGCATTTAGTCAGATTGATCTCTGGTGCCTGGCAGTCCGCTTTCGCGAGCAAGCCCGCTCCCACATTGGATCTAGGGTGAACACAACATTCGTGAGCAACCGAGATCAACTGTGGGAGCGGGCTTGCTCGCGAAGGGGTCCTCAATCCAGACCGAGTTTTTTCAGTCTGTACCGCATCGACCGAAACGAAAGACTCAAGCGCTGCGCCGCCGCCGTGCGATTCCAGCGCGTTTCCTCCAGCGCCTGCAAAATCAGCTTCCGCTCAACGTTCTCCAGGTAATCCTCAAGATTGTCGATCTGCGTCAGATCCGCAATCCCGCCTTCCGCCGCGCAATTACCCTCGCTCAGGCGTAAATCCCCAGCCTCGATCGTGCGGTTCTCGCACAAGGTGTGCGCGCGTTCGAGCACGTTTTCCAACTCGCGCACATTCCCCGGAAAGCGATAATTCTTCAGCGCTTCCAGCGCCTGCGCATGCAAGCGTGCCGCCGGTTGCCCGGTGTCCTTGGCCAGACGCTTGAGCATGTGCGCCGCCAACACTTCAATGTCATCGCGCCGTTCACGCAGAGACGGCACACGCAATTCGATCACGTTGAGCCGGTAATACAGATCCTGCCGAAACCGCTCGGCAGCCACTTCCGCATCAAGATCCTTGTGCGTCGCGCAAAGAATCCGCACATCGACCACGGTTTCCTGCTGCCCACCGACGCTACGCACGGCTTTTTCCTGAATGGCGCGCAGCAGTTTCACCTGCATCGACAGCGGCAAGTCCGCCACTTCATCAAGAAACAAGGTGCCGCCATTCGCCGCCTGAAACAGTCCCGGCTTGTCTTCAACTGCGCCAGTAAAACTGCCTTTGCGATGGCCGAAAAACTCGCTTTCCATCAGTTCCGACGGAATCGCCCCGCAGTTCACCGGTACAAACGGCTGGCTCGCGCGTGGCCCTTGTTCGTGGATCAGTCGCGCCACCAGTTCTTTACCGCTGCCGGACTCACCGCTGATGTACACCGGCGCCTGACTGCGGGCGAGTTTGTCGATTTGCTTGCGCAAGCTACGCATCGGCAGGGAGTCACCGAGCAAGCGTCGATCAATCGACGTGCACACGGCGCCCGCCACCGGCATGCGCAGCGCGGTGGCGACCAGTTCGCGCAAGCGGGTGAGATCCACCGGTTTGGTGAGGAAGTCGAACGCCCCGGCCTTCAGCGCATTGATCGCCGTTTCGAGGCTGCCGTAAGCGGTGATCATCGCCACCGGCAGTTGTGGATAACGTTGTTGAATGTGCTGCACCAGATCCAGCCCCGTGCCGTCGGGCAGGCGCATGTCGGTCAGACACAGATCAAATTGCTCGCGCTGTAACAGCGCTTGGGCTTCAGCCAGATTACGCGCGCTGAAGGTGTCGAGTTTCATCCGTCCCAGGGTGATTTCCAGGAGTTCGCGGATATCCGGTTCGTCGTCGACGATGAGAATTTTTTGCCGTGGGCTCGTGTTCAACTTTGTTTCCGTCCGTGAGCAAAGGTGATGCGAAAGCAGCCGCCGCCTTGGCGTGGTTTGAAGTCTAGGCGCGCTTGGTTGCTTTCGCACAGCTCACGGGACAGATAAAGCCCAAGGCCGGTGCCCTGGCTGCTGGTGGTGAAGAACGGTTCGAACAGATGCGCCTGTTCATCGACGGGCACGCCGGGGCCGTTGTCCTGCACTTCGAGCACTGCCAGTTGGCTTTCGGTGTCGACAAACAACGCCAGCCAGACCTCGGCCTGCTCGTGCAGCAGGGCGCTGTGGCGCCAGCCATTACGCAGCAGATTGTCGAGAATTTGCGTGAGCTGCGCAGGATCCATCAGCGTGGTGAAATCCCCAGAATTGATCCGCAGATGAATCTGTTGCTGTTCATTGGCCTGCTCGCGGCTTTCGTTGACGAAGTTTTCCAGCCACGGCTTGAGATCCAGCCGTTGCGGTGCGCTTTGCTGGCGGCGGGACAGTTGCAGGACGTTTTCGATGACTCGATTCATGCGTTTGGAGTGATCTTGAATGATCTGCGTCAGACGCCGGTCGGCGCCATCGAGTTCCTCGGATTCACCCAATAGCTGCGCGGCATGGCTGATGGCGCCCAATGGATTGCGGATTTCGTGGGAGATGCCGGCGGTCAGTCGTCCAAGCGCAGCGAGTTTGAGTTGCTGCGCTTGTTGAGCGATTTGCGCGAGGTCTTCGAGAAACACCAGCGTTTGCTGATTCGGGCTTTGTTCGAGGGCGATAAAGCTCGGCTGCAATTCCAGACCGTTGCCGGGAATCTTCAGGCTTTGTGGGCGCAAGGTCGGGTTGTTCAGCCACAGTTGCAGGCGATCGACGAGGGCGGGCGAATAGTCGTCGATCAAATGGCCCTGAAGGTGTGTGCGCGCCAGCAAGGTCTGCGCGCTGTGATTGGCCAGTTGCACCCGGCGTTGTTCGTCGAGCACCAGAATGCCGGTGCGCATGCGTTGCAGGATGAGCGCATTGAGTGCCTCAAGTCCGACGACTTCGCTGGCGCGTTGTTCGGCCAGGGTCTCGCTGACTTCAAGCCGACGAATCAACCCTTGCACCAGCAAAGCGGCGGCAAAGCACAGCGCGCCGAGGGTGCCGGCCTGCAGATAATCGTTGGCCGTGAGGGGATGGCTGAAACTCAGCAAGAAGCTTGAGCCGACGATGCCGAGCGCGCCAATGGCAGCAATCAGCAAACCGATGCGCCGGCGCAGCAAGGTGTTGCAGATCGCCACGGAAACGATCAGCAAGTTGCCGATGGCGCTGGCAACCCCGCCAGCGGCGTAGAACAAACCGCACAGCAGCAACACGTCGACCAGCGCCAGGCTGAACAACTGCGCCGGGCGCCGGGTGCTCTCTAGGAACACCACCAGCAGGATATTCAGCACCAGGTACAGCCAACTGCCGCTGCGCAGCAAATCGTCGTCAATCGACGTCAGCAGGCGGTTGTCCATATTGCTGGAGATCAGCAGCACCAGCATGATGCCGACGCTTAAACGGTAGAGATGATAAAGGCGCAGCAGACGCTGAGCCTGTTTGCTGTCGGCGTTGGCCTCAGCGATCACGGGGGCCCGGGCCTTGCTCAAGGTGAGCCTGGCTGCAATACCACTGTTGTTGAACGCTCAATGCACGGTCGCGCGGCAGGTGCACGCCGCAGTGGGCGCAACGCACCATCGGCGCGGCGTCCTGTTCGCGAGGGGCGCGATTGGATTGATTGGCGGCGGGCGCCTTGAATTTACGCCACAGCCAGACAGCGGCGAAAATCAGGACGATCCAAAACAATAAACGAAGCATGATGAGCGGCTTTCCGACTAATGATCCGGCAGTTTAGCCAAGCTCCCGACAAGCGCACAGCCTATTAACGCGCGGCAATAAAAAAGGGAGATCCTGAGATCTCCCTTTTTTTGTCCATCCGGTGTGATCAGTCGAACACGCCGAAGGTCATGTAGCTGAACCACGAACGGTCAGTGTCGCTCGACTCTGGCTCCGGCTCTTCGATCACGTCGCCGTTTTCGTCTTTAGGCTTCAGCTCGTTCGGGATCGCATCTTTCGCGTCCTGGTACTGCTTCTGCACGTCCTGGTTGGCGCGGGTTTCGCCCGGCGGCAGCGGTGGACGCGACTCGATCAGACCGAGGGTCGCCTTGCTCAGGAACGAACGGTTGTCCGCTTCAGCCACCGAAGGCACGAACTGGCCGTCTTGCAGGCTAGGGTGGTTCGGGTAGTTGAGCTTCAGGGTTTCCAGGCTGGTGTTGGCCAGTTCGTCCAGGTGCAGACGCTGGTAAGCCTCGGTCATCACCGCCAGGCCGTCACCGACCGATGGAGTTTCCTGGAAGTTTTCCACCACGTAACGACCACGGTTGGCAGCGGCTACATAAGCCTGACGGGTCAGGTAGTAGTCGGCCACGTGGATTTCGTAGGCTGCCAGCAGGTTGCGCAGATAAATCATGCGCTGCTTGGCGTCCGGCGCGTAGCGGCTGTTCGGGTAGCGGCTGGTCAGCTGGGCGAACTCGTTGTACGAGTCGCGGGCAGCGCCCGGGTCACGCTTGGTCATGTCCAGCGGCAGGAAGCGCGCCAGCAGGCCGACGTCCTGGTCGAAAGAAGTCAGACCTTTGAGGTAATACGCGTAATCCACGTTCGGGTGCTGCGGATGCAAACGAATAAAACGCTCGGCGGCGGATTTTGCAGCTTCCGGCTCGGCGTTCTTATAGTTGGCGTAGATCAGCTCCAGCTGTGCCTGATCGGCGTAGCGACCGAACGGATAACGCGACTCCAGAGCCTTCAGCTTGGCTGTGGCGCTGGTGTAGCTGTTGTTGTCCAGGTCAGTCTGAGCCTGCTGATACAGCTCGGCTTCGCTGAGGTTTTCGTCTACGACTTCCTTCGATGAGCAAGCAGCGGTCAATGCGAGGATGGCGATCAGCAGCAGGTGTTTCACTTGCATGGCGGCTTGCGTCCCTATGACGGCCGCTGTCTTGGGCGGGGCCGTCCTGTTATGATGAGCGCCCCGTTGAAAAGCCTCGGGGCAAAAGACGCCGTATTTAACCACAAGCGCGCAGCCGAAACCAAAAGCTGTGCCGACGCACAGTCAGAGCATGTCCGATAAAATTGAACTTCGCGCAGAGGTGCCGTCCGAATTGGGCGGCCAACGCCTCGATCAAGTCGCTGCCCAACTCTTCGCTGAGCACTCTCGCTCGCGCCTTTCCGCCTGGATCAAAGAAGGTCGCCTGACTGTGGACGGGGCGGTCATCCGCCCTCGCGACATCGTGCACGGCGGTGCCATCCTTGAGCTGACTGCCGAGCAGGAAGCCCAGGGCGAGTGGATCGCCCAGGACATCGAGCTCGACATCGTCTATGAAGACGACGACATTCTGGTGATCAACAAGCCTGCGGGCCTGGTGGTACACCCGGCTGCCGGTCACGCCGATGGCACGCTGCTCAACGCTTTGCTGCACCATGTGCCGGACATCATCAATGTCCCGCGCGCCGGTATCGTGCATCGTCTGGACAAGGACACCACCGGTTTGATGGTGGTGGCCAAGACCATTCAGGCGCAGACAAAGCTTGTTACTCAATTGCAGAGTCGCAGCGTCAGCCGCATCTATGAGTGCATCGTGATTGGCGTGGTAACGGCCGGTGGCAAGATCAACGCCCCGATCGGTCGCCACGGCCAGCAGCGCCAGCGCATGGCGGTGATGGAAGGCGGCAAGCCTGCCGTCAGCCACTACCGCGTGCTGGAGCGCTTCCGTTCCCACACCCATGTACGGGTGAAACTGGAAACCGGTCGTACTCACCAGATTCGCGTACATATGTCGCACATCAACTTCCCGTTGGTCGGCGATCCGGCGTACGGCGGTCGTTTCCGCATTCCGCCAGCGGCCAACCCGACGATGGTGGAATCGCTCAAGCATTTCCCGCGTCAGGCCCTGCACGCTCGCTTCCTTGAGCTGGATCATCCGACGACCGGTGAGCGCATGAGCTGGGAATCGCCGCTGCCGGAAGATTTCGTCTGGCTGCTGACCCTGCTCAAACAGGATCGCGAGGCTTTCATCGGATGAACTGGCTGACGCCGGACTGGCCCGCGCCGGCCAGCGTCAAAGCCTGCGTCACCACCCGCGAGGGCGGTGTCAGCGAGGCGCCGTTCGACAGCCTCAATCTGGGCGATCATGTCGATGATCGTCCTGAGGCCGTTGCCGAAAACCGTCGCCGTCTCACCGATCACTTCTCTATACAGCCTGCCTGGTTGCAGCAAGTTCACGGGATTACCGTGGCGCATGCTGATCCGGGCATTGTTGCGACCGCTGATGCGAGCTGGACGGCAACGCCCGGTATTGCCTGCGCGGCGATGACGGCGGATTGCTTGCCGGCATTGTTCTGCGATCGCGCTGGCACTCGCGTGGCGGCGGCCCATGCCGGTTGGCGTGGTCTCGCGGCGGGTGTCCTTGAAGCGACGCTCGATAGCCTCGATATTCCGGCTAATGACGTTTTGGTCTGGCTCGGCCCGGCGATTGGCCCGAAAGCCTTTGAAGTCGGCCCGGAAGTTCGTGAAGTCTTCATCAGTCAGTTGCCGGAAGCGGCAAACGCCTTCGTGCCGAGCGCCAATGCCGGCAAGTTCATGGCGGACATCTATATGCTGGCGCGCCTGCGTCTGGCTGCCCGTGGTGTCACTGCTGTTTATGGTGGCGGTTTCTGCACCGTGACCGATCCGCGCTTCTTCTCCTATCGCCGTGCTTCGCGCACCGGACGCTTCGCCTCCTTAGTTTGGCGCACCCGCTAGACTGTCTGATCTGCATCAACTCTCTGACGCTTGAATCTTCCAGAATCGACCGCATCTATAGGGGTATCTGGCAGGTTTCTTTATTCAGGATGGTTTCTTAGGTCCGGCCTGCTCAAAAGGAAGGTGACTTATGCGAATAGACCGTTTAACCAGTAAATTACAGTTGGCCTTGTCCGACGCTCAGTCGTTGGCAGTCGGCCACGATCATCCGGCGATTGAGCCGGCGCACCTGATGCAAGCCATGCTTGAACAGCAGGGTGGTTCGATCAAACCTCTGCTGATGCAGGTGGGCTTCGACGTCAACAGCTTGCGCAAAGAGCTGACCAAAGAGCTCGACCAATTGCCGAAAATCCAGAACCCGACTGGCGACGTCAACATGTCGCAGGATCTGGCACGCCTGCTCAATCAGGCTGATCGTCTGGCGCAGCAGAAGGGCGACCAGTTCATTTCCAGCGAACTGGTACTGCTCGCGGCAATGGACGAGAACAGCAAGCTCGGCAAGTTGTTGCTCGGCCAGGGTGTAAGCAAAAAAGCTCTGGAAAACGCGATCACTAACCTGCGTGGCGGCGAAGCGGTGAATGACGCCAACCACGAGGAGTCGCGTCAGGCGCTGGATAAATACACCGTCGACCTGACCAAGCGCGCCGAAGACGGCAAGCTCGATCCGGTGATCGGCCGTGATGACGAAATCCGTCGCACCATTCAGGTACTGCAACGCCGCACCAAGAACAACCCGGTGCTGATCGGTGAACCTGGCGTGGGTAAAACCGCGATTGCCGAAGGTCTGGCTCAGCGCATCATCAATGGCGAAGTGCCGGACGGCCTTAAAGGCAAGCGTCTGCTTTCGCTGGACATGGGCGCGCTGATCGCCGGTGCCAAGTATCGCGGTGAGTTCGAAGAACGCCTGAAATCGCTGCTCAATGAGCTGTCGAAGCAGGAAGGGCAGATCATTCTGTTTATCGACGAACTGCACACCATGGTCGGCGCCGGTAAAGGCGAAGGCTCGATGGATGCCGGCAACATGCTCAAGCCTGCACTGGCGCGCGGCGAGCTGCACTGCGTTGGCGCGACCACGCTCAACGAGTACCGCCAATATATAGAGAAGGACGCGGCGCTCGAACGACGCTTCCAGAAAGTCCTGGTGGATGAGCCGAGCGAAGAAGACACCATCGCGATCCTGCGCGGCCTTAAAGAGCGTTACGAGGTTCACCACAAGGTGGCGATCACCGACGGTGCGATCATTGCGGCGGCGAAGCTCAGCCATCGCTACATCACTGACCGGCAGTTACCGGACAAAGCCATCGACTTGATCGACGAGGCCGCGAGCCGCATCCGCATGGAAATCGATTCCAAGCCGGAAGTGCTCGATCGTCTGGAACGTCGCCTGATTCAGTTGAAGGTGGAATCGCAGGCGCTGAAGAAAGAAAGCGACGAAGCGGCGATGAAACGTCTGGAGAAACTCCAGGAAGAAATCGTCCGCCTCGAACGCGAGTATTCCGATCTGGAGGAAATCTGGAACTCGGAAAAAGCCGAGGTCCAGGGTTCCGCACAGATTCAGCAGAAGATTGAGCAGTCGCGTCAGGAACTGGAAGCGGCACGCCGTAAAGGCGACCTGAACCGCATGGCCGAGTTGCAGTACGGGGTGATCCCGGACCTGGAACGCAGCCTGCAAATGGTCGATCAGCACGGCAAGAGCGAAAATCAGTTGCTGCGCAGCAAGGTGACTGAGGAAGAGATCGCTGAGGTTGTGTCGAAATGGACCGGCATCCCCGTGTCGAAAATGCTCGAAGGCGAGCGCGACAAGTTGATGAAGATGGAAAGCCTGTTGCACAAACGTGTGATTGGTCAGGAAGAAGCCGTGGTCGCCGTGGCCAACGCCGTGCGACGGTCACGAGCCGGGTTGTCTGACCCGAATCGTCCAAGCGGCTCGTTCATGTTCCTCGGCCCGACCGGTGTCGGTAAAACCGAGCTGTGCAAGGCGCTGGCCGAATTCCTCTTTGATACTGAAGAGGCGATGGTGCGGATCGACATGTCCGAGTTCATGGAGAAACATTCCGTGGCTCGCTTGATCGGTGCGCCACCAGGATATGTCGGCTACGAAGAGGGCGGTTACCTGACCGAGGCTGTGCGTCGCAAGCCTTATTCGGTGATCCTGCTGGACGAAGTCGAGAAGGCGCACCCGGATGTGTTCAACATTCTGCTGCAAGTGCTAGAGGATGGTCGCCTGACCGACAGCCACGGCCGTACGGTGGACTTCCGCAACACGGTGATCGTGATGACCTCGAACCTGGGGTCGGTCCAGATCCAGGAACTGGTCGGTGATCGTGAGGCACAGCGCGCAGCAGTGATGGACGCGCTGACGTCGCACTTCCGGCCGGAGTTCATCAACCGGGTCGACGAAGTGGTGATCTTCGAGCCTCTGGCACGGGATCAGATCGCGGGCATCACCGAGATCCAGTTGGGTCGCCTGCGTACGCGTCTGGCAGAGCGTGAGCTGAAGCTGGAACTGAGCCCGGAAGCGATGGATAAGCTGATTGCGGTGGGCTACGACCCGGTCTATGGCGCACGTCCGTTGAAACGTGCGATTCAGCGCTGGATCGAAAACCCGCTGGCGCAGTTGATCCTGTCGGGGCATTTCCTGCCAGGTGACACGGCAACCGGCGTGGTTGAGAACGACGAAATTGTTTTCAACTAAGTCCAAACGCCAATGAAAATTGGCAGGCCCCACATTGTGGGGCCTTTTTTTTCGTTAGGCTGTTGAACTCAAAGGAAAAGGCTTGTAAAGTGCGCCCCGCAGTCAGTCGCCAAGACGGTTTCAACTCACTGAGCTGAAATCTGAAATAAGTTGCAAATCATTAACTTGAAAGCAATTTAGGGGGTTGACAGAGGTGTTCTAGGTTGTAGAATAGCGCGCCTCAGACACACGAACGCAGCGATGCGAACGAGTGACTGGAAGCAGTAAGTTTCACCGTTGTAAATTGAAATATGTAGTTCCGTGATAGCTCAGTCGGTAGAGCAAATGACTGTTAATCATTGGGTCCCAGGTTCGAGTCCTGGTCACGGAGCCAATTTCAAGCCGGGGTATAGCGCAGTCCGGTAGCGCGCCTGCTTTGGGAGCAGGATGTCAGGAGTTCGAATCCCCTTACCCCGACCATTTTTGGGTCGTTAGCTCAGTTGGTAGAGCAGTTGGCTTTTAACCAATTGGTCGTAGGTTCGAATCCCACACGACCCACCATTTTTGAAACCAGTTAACGCTGGAATCGAATCTTAAGATCAGAGGCCAAAAGCACTGATCGAAGAAGGCGACTGAAAGGTCGCCTTTTTTTTACCGGGGTATAGCGCAGTCCGGTAGCGCGCCTGCTTTGGGAGCAGGATGTCAGGAGTTCGAATCCCCTTACCCCGACCATATTAAAAATCCTCGTATCGAAAGATACGGGGATTTTTTTTGTCCGCGAAAAACCCGAGAACGCAGCAAAAACAAATGTGGGAGCGGGCTTGCTCGCGAAAGCGATGTATCAGTCCACATAAATGTTGAATGACACGACCTCTTCGCGAGCAAGCCCGCTCCCACATGGACCGTAGTTGACTGCGGATTTGTGGATGGCGCAAAAAAAGAGGGAGCTAACCAGCTCCCTCTGTTTTTAGATCATCAATGCAGCTTCAGGCGTGGCTCCGTGCCGCGACCAATCTTGCTGCCGAGCATCAGCATCGCCGTTCGGAACGGCCCGTACAGCGCCATCTGGTGCATGCGGTAGAGCGAGACGTAAAACATCCGCGCCAGCCAGCCTTCGAGCATCACGCTGCCTGTCAGGTTGCCCATCAAGTTACCCACAGCCGAGAAACGCGACAGCGAGATCAGCGAGCCGTAGTCGGTGTACTTGTACTCCGGCAGGGTTTTGCCTTCGATGCGCAGTTTCAGCGACTTGGCCAGCAACGACGCCTGTTGGTGAGCCGCTTGAGCACGCGGCGGTACGTTGCGATCCGATCCCGGTTGTGGGCAGGCCGCGCAGTCACCGAAGGCGAAGATGTTTTCATCGCGGGTGGTTTGCAGGGTCGGCAGCACTTGCAGTTGATTGATGCGGTTGGTTTCCAGGCCATCGATGTCCTTGAGGAAACCCGGCGCGCGAATCCCGGCCGCCCAGACTTTCAGACTGGCCTTGATCTCGTTGCCGTCGGCAGTGATCAGGCTGTCCGCCGTCACTTCGCTGACCGAGGCGTTGGTCATCACATTGACCCCGAGTTTCTCCAGGGTTTTGTGCACAGGCCCGCTGATGCGCTCCGGCAGGGCAGGCAGCACCCGTGGCCCGGCTTCGATCAGGGTGATGTGCATGTTTTCCGGTTTGATCCGATCCAGCCCATACGCCGCCAGTTCATGCGCCGCGTTGTGCAGTTCAGCGGCCAGCTCGACCCCAGTTGCGCCAGCACCCACGATCGCCACGCTGATCTGCTCGACCACATCGGTTTGCCCGGCATGCGCACGCAGATAGTGGTTAAGCAATTGCTGGTGGAAACGCTCGGCCTGTTTGCGGGTATCGAGGAACAGGCAGTGCTGCGCCGCGCCCTGAGTGCCGAAATCGTTGGTGGTGCTGCCGACGCTGATGACCAGCGAGTCGTACTGCACTTCTCGCGCCGGCACCAGTTCGACGCCGTTTTCATCGTAGGTCGCGGCCAGCTGGATTTTCTTCTGCGCGCGATCGAGCCCGCTCATGCGCCCCAGCTGAAACTCGAAGTGGTTCCATTTGGCCTGGGCAACATAGTTGAGTTCGTCTTCGGAGGAGTTCAGCGATCCGGCGGCCACTTCGTGCAGCAACGGCTTCCAGATGTGCGTCAGGTTGGCGTCGACCAGCATCACGCTGGCGGTGCCGCGTTTGCCCAGAGTCTTACCCAGACGGGTAGCCAACTCCAGACCGCCGGCGCCGCCGCCGACAATAACAATACGATGGGACATAGGGATAACTCGCAAGGTTTTTAAAGGAAATCGGTGTCGTTACCCAAGCGAGCGCGAGGCAGCTCATAGCGTCAGGTAACTGATAAATCGGCTCAACAGGCCCAGACCAATGGTCACTGCCAGCACCAGCACCAGGAGCATCCACGGCCGGAAAGGCCGGCGCTCGACTCGGTGTTGGGACAGTTGCAGGTACTCTTCGACATGTTTCTGGTCTTCGGGGTTCAGGCGGCTGGTCATATTTGCCTCGTCAGGTAGACGTTGCTGAATGGACAGAAGCTACAGCGGTTTTTATCCGGGGTTGAACGCAGCATAGCCGCTGTCCGGAACCGGCTCGACAGACACGCCATCATCGAGGCGAATGATCCCGCTTTGTAACACCCGCGCGGTAATTCCGCCATGCCCGCGCACCGCTTGAAAGGTGCCGGGGCCGAGGTTGTTTTGCAGGCGTGCGCAGGGCTGACACCAACCGGTGGTTTCGAAGATGGCCTGACCGATGCGAAAGCGCCGACCTTTCAGGCTAAACAAATTGATACCGCTGATAACGAGATTGCGCCGCAGATCTTCAGGCTTGACCGGTTGATCGTCGGGGCGGCCCATCAATGCATTGATCACCGCCAGATGCTCCCACTGAATCAGCGTCACCTGCCGCGCATTACGCACACCGGGGCGCGCATGATCGCCGGTTAGCCCGGCCTCAAGTCGTGCCTCGACGGCATCCAGCTCAATCATCGGCCCACGGGATTCAGGGCGCACACCGATCCAGCGCACGCGGCCGGTCTGCGGTACGTCGGCGATCAACTGCTGAAGCGGCGTCACAAGCTGATTCCTACATCAAAAACGATACTGCGACCAAGGTTGCTGCGCAGAAAATCCGGGGCATCCGGATGGGCGAACAGTACGCGGGCGAAGGTCGGGCCGACCAGCGACAGCGAGCGCCAGCCTTGACGCAGATATTCGGTGGGCGGCGGGAAGTGGCTGTTCAAATCCAACACTTCGCGCTTGAGGCTGGCGAAGGCGATGATGTCCAGTTCGCCCAGATCCATGCCGCGCTCTTTGTAGTTGTGGGCTTTTTTACGCAAGGTCGGCGCCAGTCGCATAAGGAATTCATTGGCCGGGATGCGCTTAGGCTTGGCTTCACGGCGCACCAGTTGGCTCAGCGAAAAAGCGCTGCGCCGACGCTGCAGTTCGTCGCGCCATTCATCGTTGAGGCGACGGCCTTCATCAAGGACGAAGAACACTTCGAAATTGGCATCACGAAACAATACGTCCGGCGGTTCACCGGCCGGGGCGAACTCGTCGGCGCGATAGGGGATGTTCAAGCCTTGCAGCAGGCGCTGACAGACCCAACGCTCACGCTCCCATTTGCGGGCATTGGACAGGAACGCGTTGGCTTGCTCGGCCGCGATGGTCAGCAGGCGTAAATAATCTGAGTCATCCATAGGCCCAAGCTTAGCGTTCAAATGCGACAAGCAGAAAGCTTTGCTTGAACCGCCCGTTCACCTTGCCCTTGTAGGAGCTGCCGAAGGCTGCGATCTTTTGACTGTAAAAAGAACAAGATCAAAAGATCGCAGCCTGCGGCAGCTCCTACGGGGGGATGTGCGCAGAAAGGTGAGGGAGTCATGATTGGAGCTGAACTGCTGTCGACGGCAAGCCTGACGCTCGGCTGGCTGATTTATCTGCCGATGCTGCTCTGGGCGATCGTGCGTGCGCCGTGGGTCGAGTTGTTCAGTGACAGCCGCCGTCAGCATTTGCTGTTCGGCACGGTGTTCGCGTTATTTCTGTTGTGGCTGGTGCGCAGGGATTTCGACACCGGCGTGTCGTATCACTTTATCGGCATGACCGCAGTGACCTTGCTGCTCGACTGGCCGCTGGCGATTGTCGGCGGGCTGGTGGCGCAGATCGGACTGGTGTTGCTCGGGCGTCAGGATCTCGCGGCGATGGGGGTCAACGGCTCGCTGTTTATTCTGCTGCCGGTGCTGATTACCGAGTGCGTGGCAATTCTGGTCGAGCGGGCACAACCGCGTAATCCCTTCGTGTATATCTTCTGTTCAGGGTTTCTGGCTGCCGCGCTGTCGGCGTTGGTTTGTCTGCTGCTGAGTCTGACGCTGCTGTGGTACGACGGCGTCTTCGCCATGCCGGAATGGCTGGAAGATTTCATCGGTTACCTGTGGCTGATCATTTTCCCTGAAGCGTTTATCAACGGCATGGTCATCAGCGCGCTGGTGGTCTTCAGCCCGGAATGGCTGGAGACCTTCAATCGCACACGCTACCTTTCGGCGCCGTGGAAGGACGACGATCCCAAGCGTTGATCCCCAGCAGATCTGCCCTCATCGCGATCAGTGACGAGGATCGAAATCGCCGGAAAACAGTTCGTCTTCAGCGTCCGGCGCGACCGGAATCTTGTGTTCTTCCGATGCCCAGGCGCCGAGGTCGATCAGTTTGCAGCGATCGGAACAGAACGGGCGGAACTTGTTTTCAGGGGTGAATTCGACGGGTGCGCCGCAGGTTGGGCATTCAACGGTAGGAATCTGGCTCATGCTTGGCCTCCGGATAAAGTCAGGTAAAAGTGATGCAGACGCTCGATTTCGCTGTGCAGCCAGGCGAGGTCGCGGTCGTTGACCACCACGTCGTCGGCGCGGCTCACGCGGTCTTCACGGCTCGACTGGGCCTTGAGGATCGCCTGAACCTGCTGTTCGCTGGTCTGGTCACGCTGCAAGGTGCGTTCGATCTGCAATTGTTGCGGGGCATCGATCACCAGGATTCGCTGGGTCATCGCGTATTGCCCGGATTCGATCAACAGCGGCGACACCAGAATCGCATAAGGCGATTTTGCCAGCGCCAGATGATGAGCGATTTCCTCGCCGATCAACGGATGCAGCAAAGCTTCGAGCCAGCGCCGCTGTTCTGGAATCTCGAAGATCAGTTTGCGCAGGGCCGCACGATCCAGCGTGCCGTCCGCTTGTAACACGCCGGGGCCGAAATGCTCGGCAATTTTGGCCAGTGCCGGCCGGCCCGGTTCGACCACCCAGCGCGCGGCGTGATCCGCATCGACGACATGAATGCCGAGGTCGATAAAGTGCTGGGCAGCGGCACTTTTGCCGCTGCCGATGCCGCCGGTCAGGCCGAGAATCCAGGGTTTTTCCACAGGGGTATTCATTTCAAACCGACAAACTGCCAATAGAAGTCGGTTATTTGACCACCCCAGAGCAAGGCAATCCAGCCGGCAATTGCCAGATAGGGGCCGAAGGGGATCGGCGTCGAGGTTTCCTGCTGGCGCAGGCGCAGCAAAATCACACCGATGATCGCGCCGACCAGCGATGACAACAGAATGGTCAGCGGCAGAATCTGCCAGCCGCCCCACGCGCCGAGCAGCGCCAATAACTTGAAATCACCGTGGCCGATGCCGTCCTTGCCGGTGAGCAATTTGAACAGCCAGAACACCGACCACAGCAGCAGATAACCAGCCACCGCGCCCCACAGCGCGGCGTGCAATGGCACGAACAAGCCGAAACTGTTGACGATCAACCCCAGCCACAACAAGGGCAGCACCAACACATCGGGCAGCAATTGATGCTCGGTGTCGATCAGGCTCATCGCCAACAGACCCCAGGTCAGGAAGATCAGCAGACACGCCTGCCAGCCAAAGCCGAAGTGCCAGGCGATAAATGCCGAGAGCACGCCGCAGGCCAGTTCGGTCAGCGGATAGCGTTTGCTGATCGGCGCTGCACACGCGGAACAGCGGCCGCGCAGCCACAGGTAACTGAGCAGCGGAATATTTTCCCACGCCCGAATTCGATGCGCGCAATGCGGGCATTGCGAGTGCGGCAGCATCAGGTTGTAAGTGGGCAGCGGCGTTTCGCCGGGCAGGCCGAGGACGTCCTGGGCCTGCTGGCGCCAATCGCGTTCAAGCATCTTCGGCAGACGCCAGATCAGCACGTTGAGGAAGCTGCCGACCACCAGCCCGAGCAACAGCGCGGTGATGACAAAGGCCAGCGGATACAGGGCAAAGAGTTCGTCGATGGGCATATCAGATCGCTGAGCCGAGTTGAAAGATCGGCAAGTACATCGCCACCACCAGACCGCCAACAATCACCCCGAGCACCACCATGATGAACGGCTCCATCAGGCTGGTGAGGTTGTCGACCATGTTGTCGACTTCCTCTTCATAGAAACCCGCAACCTTGTCGAGCATCTCGTCGAGCGCACCGGACTCTTCACCAATCGCGGTCATCTGCACGGCCATGTTGGGAAAAATGCCTGTGGTGCGCATTGAGAAATTCAGCTGCATGCCGGTGGAAACATCCTGACGAATACGCAGAATCGCGCGCTTGAACACCACGTTGCCGGCGGCGCCAGCCACCGAGTCCAGCGCTTCAACCAGTGGCACGCCGGCGGCAAATGTTGTCGACAGCGTTCGGGCGAAACGCGCGACGGCGGACTTATACATCATCGTACCCACCAGCGGCAGTTTCAGTAGCCAGGTATCGCGCCGATCACGCAACCCCTGAGATTTTTTCAGCGCATGACGGGTGCCGAAAAACGCCGCGATCAGTAAGCCGAGAATCGCCCACCACCATTGCTGCATGAATTCTGAAAGGCTGATCACCATCAGGGTGAAGGGCGGCAGCTCAGCACCGAAACCGGAGAACACTGACTGAAATTGCGGCACCACTTTCACCAGCAGAATCCCGGTGACCACCGCAGCGACCAGCACCACGGCGGTCGGGTAGGTCATGGCTTTCTTGATCTTGGCTTTGAGCGCTTCGCTTTTTTCCTTATAGGTCGCGACGCGCTCCAGCAAGGTGTCGAGCGCACCGGACTGCTCGCCGGCGTCGACCAGGTTGCAATACAACTCGTCGAAATACTGCGGCTTTTTGCGCAGCGCGGCGGCGAAGCTGTTACCTGCAGCAACTTCCTGCTTCACCTCGTCGACCAGTTTGCGCATGGCCGGGTTATCGAAGCCTTCGCCAATGATGTCGAACGACTGCAACAGCGGCACGCCGGCCTTCATCATCGTTGCCATTTGCCGGGTGAACAGGGCGATGTCTTGCGCCTTGATGCGTTTGCCCAGACTCAGCCACGACACGGATTTCTTGCGCACCTTGCCCGGGTTGATCCCTTGTTTGCGCAGTTGCGCCTTGACCAGCGCCGGATTCTGCCCGCTCAACTCGCCGGTGACTTTGCTGCCTTTGCGATCCGTGCCTTCCCAGGCATAGATGCTCATTTTCGCTGCCTTGACCGCCATGTTCAGTCCTTGGTGACCCGATTGATTTCTTCAAGGCTGGTAATGCCTTGCATGGCCTTGTGCAGACCCGAAGTGCGCAGGTCATCGAAGCCGTCGCGGCGCATTTGAATATCGATTTCCAGCGAGTTGCCTTCGGCCATGATCAACCGTTGCAGCTCGGGTGTGTTTTTCACCACTTCATAAATCCCCACGCGGCCCTTGTACCCGCCGTTGCAATGATCGCAACCGACCGGCTCGTAGATCGTGAAATGACCGATGCGTTCCTCGGGGAAACCTTCCTTGATCAGGGTTTCACGTGGGATCTCGATGGGTTTCTTGCAGTGGCTGCACAATTTGCGCGCCAAGCGTTGGGCAATGATCAGGCTCACCGACGTGGCGATGTTGAAGCCGGGAATGCCCATGTTGTGCAGGCGCGTGAGGGTTTCCGCGGCGCTGTTGGTGTGCAGGGTCGAGAGCACCAGGTGACCGGTCTGCGCGGCTTTGATCGCGATCTCAGCGGTTTCCAGATCGCGGATCTCACCGACCATGATCACGTCCGGATCCTGGCGCAGAAACGAGCGCAGCGCCTGAGCGAAGTCGAGGCCTTGGCGCGGGTTGACGTTGACCTGATTGATGCCTTCCATGTTGATCTCCACCGGGTCTTCAGCGGTGGAGATATTGATGTCGACGGTGTTGAGAATATTCAGCCCGGTGTACAGCGACACGGTTTTCCCCGAGCCGGTGGGGCCGGTGACCAGAATCATCCCCTGTGGCTGCTTGAGTGCGGCCATGTACAAGTCTTTTTGCGCTGGCTCGTAGCCGAGCGCGTCGATACCGATCTGTGCGCTGGACGGGTCGAGAATCCGGATCACCACTTTTTCGCCCCACAGGGTCGGCAGCGTGTTGACGCGGAAGTCGATCGACTTGCTCTTCGACAGGCGCATCTTGATCCGCCCGTCCTGCGGTTTGCGCCGCTCGGAGATGTCGAGGCTGGCCATGACTTTCAGGCGCGCGGCGATGCGCCCGGCCAACTGGATCGGTGGCTTGGCCACTTCACGCAGAATGCCGTCGGTGCGCACGCGCACGCGGTAATTTTTTTCGTAGGGTTCGAAGTGCAGGTCGGAATAGCCACTTTTGATCGCGTCGAGCAGCATCTTGTGCACGAAACGCACCACCGGCGCATCGTCGGCATCCGGGCCCATGCTCTCCTGTTTAGCATCGTCGACGGCCTCGACATCGAGGCCGTCGAGGTCGACGTCGGCCATGTCTTCGAGCCCCGAGGCGTGGGTGTCGAAGAACTTTTCGATGGCATCGGTGAGCTTGTCGTCCTCCACCAGAATGGCTTCGGTGTTCAGCCCGGTGCTGAACTGAATGTCGTTGATCGCCTGATGATTGCTCGGGTCGGAAATGCCCACGAACAGTTTGTTGCCGCGCCGCCACAAGGGCAGGGCGTGGTGCTGGCGCACCAGTTTTTCGCTGACCAGGCCTTTGGGCTGGGTTTCCTTGTCCAGACAATTGAGGTCGAGGAACGCCATGCCGAAGTGTTCCGAGGCGATCTCGGCCACCTGCCAGCTCTTTACCAGTTTGTTCTGCACCAGGTAGCTGACCAGCGATAGCCGATTGCGCTGGGCCTGTTGCCAGGCTTGTTGGGCGCTTTTTTCCGTGAGCAGTTCGGCCTGCACCAATTGCTTGGCCAGACCGCTCAGAGCGATGTCATTCATGGGGATTCCGCACGCTTGCCGTTCATGACTTATAGCCTAGTCAACCGGCAGCGCCAAACATGCCGGGCGTAGGTGACAAAAAGTGTCAGATAGTGCGGTCAGAGGTTGTAGGAAACGGCGTCGCAAGTGCTGTGCGCCCAGCGTGCGGGGTCTGGCGGGCGTTGGCATGGGCTATGCTGCGTCCCTTGCAGATCATGAGATTTCGACTCATGCATGGAGCGTGTCTATGAAAAAACAACAAGGTTTTACGCTGATCGAACTGCTGATCGTAGTGGCGATCATCGGGATTCTGGCGACCATTGCCCTGCCGCAGTACACCAAGTATCAAGCGCGGGCGAAGGTCACGGCGGGTCTGGCGGAAATCAGCGCGCTGAAGATTCCGTTTGAAGACACGATTAACCAAGGGACTGATCCAACCATCACGTTGGTCTCCGGTAGTGCCGCGTACTCAACGACTAACTGCAGCAGCGTGACGGCTTCGGGTACGGCTTCGACCGGGGCCGGGACAATCGTGTGCACGCTGACCAACGCTCCTGCGCCGGTGCTGGGTAAAACCATCACCCTGACCCGCTCTGGCGGTGCAACAGGCGCTACGGCCGGGGTCTGGAGCTGCGCATCGACTGTCAATCCGGACTACGCGCCTAAAGGCTGCCCAGGTAGCGGTACTTAAATAGACATCTGTAGGAGCTGCCGAAGGCTGCGATTTTTTGATTGTGTTTTTAAAGGCAAGATTAAAAGATCGCAGCCTTCGGCAGCTCCTACATTGACCTTCGACTGAAACATGCCCCGTTTACGGGGCATTTTCTTTGCCCGGCGATAAATAAAAGCTTCAATAATTTCAGCGTCTTAGGAACTTTCCAAAAAACCGCAACTTGCATGCGATTAATCTGCAAGTCATGCAAATTGCATGAATCCGGAAATTTACATTTTTACTAAACTATTGATTTATAAGGTTTTTATGTCGTAGAAAAAGTTGGCACAGCGTTCGCAATGTATATGGCAACCCTGCTGACAAGACACGCAGCAGACTTTCCAGAAAAACAGGAGTTACTCGTATGAAGAAGTTCGCTATCACTGCCGCTGCTGCTACCGCGCTGACCCTGACCATGGCTTCCGGCGCATTCGCCCAAACCACTCAGACTGCTCCAATGACTTTGGCTGCTGGTGAAGTTACCCAAGCTAAAGAAGCTACTTCCGATACCTGGATCACCACCAAAGTCAAAAGCGACCTGGTTACCGAAAAAGGCATCCCAGGCACCGACATCAAAGTAGAAACCAACAAAGGCGTTGTTTCGCTGTCGTCGACTGTAGCTGTCACCGAAGCTCAGAAAACCACCGCCGTTAACATCACCAAGAAAATCAAAGGCGTCAAAGCGGTCTCCGCTGACGGCCTGAAAGCCGAGTAAGGCTAAGGCTTCTCGCCTGAACCGGGAGAAGACGCGACAGGCGGGCCGAGCAATACGTCTGCCGCACCTTTAGAGTTCATGCGAACGGCCACACGGATGTGGTCATTACGGGCCCCGACACTTGTGTCGGGGCCCGTTCTATTTCAGGCGCAAAAATTTACAGGCCAACACAAAACAAAATGTGGGAGCGGGCTTGCTCGCGAAGGCGGTGTGTCAGCCAAATATGTATTGACTGATACACCGCTTTCG